>JANXCJ010000042.1 GCA_025060275.1 Bacteroidia bacterium
GAGGAAACGCTTTCATAGATGCAAGTCTATGCTTACTTTCCCTTTACTTGGCTTCGTTATTCATGGCAGGTTTTCCTAAGAAGCTGCAATGGAGCTCTAAGGCCCTCAGAGAGATATTCCAATACAGTCGCATAATTACATTCATAGGTCTTATCCAAAAAGGTGTGGGACAGTGGGAAAAAGCCTTATTAGGGCGGTTTATAGGTGCTTCTGCCATGCCCTACTACAGCATACCTCACTCTCTCATCTCTCGTCTCAGTATGATATCAGGTGCTTTGGCAGGTAGTCTACTTCCCGAACTTAGTGGGATGCATGCGTGTGGAAAAGAAGACAAGGGGCAAGCCCTAATCCTACGCGTCATAGGATACTTATGGCTTCTACTTTTTCCTCTTATTCTATTCCTCGGGCTAATAGCATATGATCTTTTCAGCATATGGATAGGAAGCGAATTCGCTGAGAAAGGCAGTTGGATAGCCCGTATCCTTCTCTTAGGCGGCGCAATATACCCCTTAGGACACTTGCTAAGCGTGGTACCCCAAGCTTGGGGCAAGCCCCACTTACTAAGCCGTGTATATCTTATCTCAGCGATATTTTATTTACCCCTCGCTCCATGGATCGTGGCAAAATGGGGTATAGAGGGGGCCGGATGGGCCTGGACCCTCCGTAGCGGGTTAGAAGGGCTTCTCCTTCTATGGACAGCGAAGAAAGTTCTTTCTACCCCATGGAAAGAGCTTCTGTCAGCGTTTATGCGAAGAGGGAGCCCGGGTATTTTACTTTGGAGTATTACCTGCGGAGTTTTGGATTATATACTCCCCCGCTCATTAGACATACTTATTCGGGTAATTCTCACTACCTGCATCTACTGGGCGGGCGTAGGATGGATAGTGTATAAGCAGGGAATTGATGAGTCTGAAAAAACCGCTATAAAGACATTCATTGGGCGCTATATTGCACCTGTAAAAAATATATGGAGGTAAGTTCCCAGATTACTATTCTGTGCTGACTACCTTCCGAATTGGGTCATTTAGCACAGCTTTTAGGGTATGCCAGGGTAGCGTAGCGCACTTGACCCGAATAGGAAAGTGGCGCACAGTAGCAAAAATTCTTAGTTTCTCCTGAGAGGCTGCAGGAAGGCCGTGAATATGGCAGACTGCCTCCTGAGTAAGAAGTTCATGAAAAGCTAAAAACAACTTGTCCACCTCCTCTAAAGGAGCACCTTTCACAAGGGTAGTCATTATAGAAGAGGAGGCTTTACATATGGCGCAGCTTTCCCCCTCAAACTTGATATCCTGAATACGACTTTCCTGTACTCTGAGAGTAATAAATATCCTATCCCCGCATAAGGGATTATGACCCTCTCCTTCGTGTGTAGGGTTTTCTATTCTGCCGTAATTTCTAGGATACCGATTATGCTCTAAAATGAGGTCTTGATACAAACGCTGCAATTCGGCATTCATGATTGTGAAGCAGTGAAGCTAAAAAATCGTACGGCTTCTTTGAGGCTAGCCGCTAACGCATCAATCTCTTCAGGTAGATTATAAAAAGCAAGAGAGGCTCTTATAGTAGCTGGCACTCCTAACCATTCCATCAGGGGCTGAGCACAGTGATGTCCCACCCGCACAGCTATTCCCATTTGGTCTAAAAAAGTGCCTATATCATGTGGATGTATGCCCTCTATGCTAAAGGACCATATAGCTCCTTTAGGACGGGCTGTACCGTAGAGCGTAATACCCGGTACGCTTTGGAGAGACTCTTGTGCGTAGTCTGTGAGATATTTTTCATAAGCCTGTATAAAGTCCCACCCTACCTCTTCCTCTATGTATCTAATGGCTTCTGCCAGGGCGATAGCTTCCGCAATAGGAGGTGTCCCTGCTTCAAACTTAGAGGGTACTGGAGCATAAGCAGACTCATTCCATTTCACCCACCGAATCATATCCCCTCCTCCTTGATACGGGGGGAGTTTTTCTCCCCAAGGGTGCCGCAGATACACTACCCCTATGCCCGTAGGGCCATACAGCTTGTGTCCGGAGAATACTACAAAATCTACACCCCACTCCTGTACATTCAATGGGTGATGTACTACTGCTTGACAAGCATCTACAAGGATGGGGACACCCGCCCGCCGAGCCAAATCAGCTACCTCCTTCACAGGCACTTCTATCCCTAAAACATTAGACATGGCTGTAACCGCTACAAGGCGAGTGCGAGAAGAAAGAGCCTGTTTGAAAGCCTCCTGATCAAATCCACCCTCACAGGTAAGGGGAACAGGCTTCAGAGAAAGAGGGAGCTCCTGTGCAACTAAATGCCAAGGAACAATATTGGCGTGATGCTCAGCTACTGTAACCACTATCTCGTCCCCCGGCTGAAAATAAACCCGCCGCAACCCCTGCGCAATCAAATTAATCCCTTCTGTAGCACCCCGAACAAAAATCACCTCTCTCTCCGAGGCCGCTCCAATAAACCGAGCCACTTCTGCCCTTGCCCCCTCATAAAGGCGAGTAGCCTCTTGGCTCAGCCAATGCACCCCTCTATGAATATTAGCGTTCTTAAGGTGGAAAAAATTCAGTAGGCTCTGAATGACCCGAGAGGGTTTCTGAGCCGTAGCTGCATTATCTAAGTAAATAAGGCGATTCCCTGTAAGATGCTTCTGACTCAGGATAGGAAAGTCCGCTCGCAAACGACGGGCATCAATCACAAAGGAGTCCATAAGTTTAGACTTAGACTAAATTATAAAAACAAATTTCATTAGCCTTTTCAAAATGAGAGAAATACCACAATCCTTATCCTTCTAACGAACCCCTAATACTTGATATAGAATCGCTTGTACGAGAGGAGTGGTAGTACGCTGGATTTCAGACAGGAAAGGGGCAGCAACAAAGCCTGTTATAACTATCCAGCTACCTAATATCCACAAGGGAATGGCTTCGCCTCTATTCAGATCATCTGGCTTGAGGGAAGAGGTCCCGAATAAAACCTTTCGTAATATAGGAAGAGTATAAAGAGCCGATAGCACTACTCCACCTATTGCCGCCAAGAATACAATCCTTCGCACAGCATAAGAGACATAGGTGCCCGTGATAATCAGAAACTCTGCAGGAAACTGGCTCAAGCCTGGCAATCCTACAGAAGCCAGGGCTACTATCATCCAGAGAGTAGTTAGCTGAGGCATGCTACGGGCAAGACCCCTAATTTTTTCTATTTCATCAGACTCTACCCTCTCTAAAATAGAAGCTATTAGGAGAAGGTGAGCAGCTGCTATCACAGCATGATTTATCATGTACCAGGCCGCCCCACTTATACTTGCAGGGCTTGTCGCAGCTATACCGATAGCTATGAAGCTGAGATGGGAAATAGTACCGTATGAAAGCCAGTTACGTAGAGTTTTTTGGAAATAAGCACCAAGTCCCGCTCCCATAAGAGAAACCGCAGCCATTCCCCCCACATACGGGGCAAGCATGAAGTGAGCCTGCGGGAAAACCGCCACCATTCTCAGCCATCCTATCCCTCCTAACTTAGTTAGGAGTGCAGAGGAAAGAACTATCACTGGCAATGGTGCATATCTGTACAGACTCAAAACCCACCCATGCAAGGGAAACAGCCCCAGCTTCACCCAAAAAGCTAATATAAAGCCACCGTACACCCACTGCTGGGTCATTGGCGAGAGAGGATATTTGAGCCAGTCCAAATAGTTAGTCGTGAAAGGCACTCCATACACATGGCTTATTTCGGCAGCCCCATACACAATTCCTCCTAACATCGGTACAGACCCTAAAAAAGTATATAGCAGAAACTCTAATGCCACACGACGCCCTTCCTCCCCTTCACGCCCTGTGGTAAGAAGGAGATAGTACATAGGCAGAAGCACGGCTTCAAAACCCACGAAAAAAGTGATAAGATCATACGCAAAAAAGCCCCATAAAGCAAATCCCTGCACAAGAAGTAAGGCAGGTATCTGAAGCCGCGGCTGATTAAAGTGCCAACCAGGCCAAAAACTAAGGATTAGACCTATAAGACTTGACACACTTGCCAACCATAACGCAGTTCCATCCGCACCCCAAAAAAGCTGAATATGATAACGGGTCACCCATCCCGAAGCACTGGGAAAGCCCCACCAAGGCACTGAGAAGCTCAAAGTATGCAGGGCATGTGTTACTTCCAGCGGAGCCCGCAAAAAATAAAAATATGCCATAAAGGCTCCTACTATCACCTGAAGGATGGCAAAAACCTGCCACACAAACCGCTTAGCCAAGAAGGCCGAAAAAATAGCCCCTACAAAAGGTATAACTATCCACCACAGAATCACTCCACAAAAGTAGCCTTTCTACTACTTCCCCGCTCTGACTATTTCGGCACTCTTGTGCCCAATCAACAAAGAAGCACAACCCTCTCCCTCAGAATAGTAAAGTTGTATTATAAGAAGCTGCGTACTACTCAGTTCTAAATCCCAATACTTTCTCTCTCCATGCTCTCGAGTATCCAGAACTAAAGTGCGATTGCTATTGTAGATACGCAGATGCGGCACACTCTGATTAGATGAGCGGCCACAAGGGATTAGCCTATAGCGCAGTCCTCTAAAAAAAGTATAATAAATTTCAGCCACCTCACCTCCATATAATTCTGCTTTCCAGTACCGCCCATCCCAACTAAAGTCTCCCATATAACTCGCACGACAGGAGGGTATAATTTGTCGGCAGCCACTCTGAGCGTATAGGCCGTAAAACGCTAATAATATGATGCCTACCCATCTCAAGCTCATACCTCTATAAAAAATTGACGGAGAGGCTCTACCTTAGCTCTTATAGCTTGAATATGCTCTGGGGCTATTTGCACCTGCTGCTTGAAGTTCATCTGAATCACGCCTTGCTTTATGGTAGTAGTAGGTGTCTTGGAAGGCTCAGAAGCAGGTAGCCGCTCAAACTCTGCCTGAAGCCCCTGTAAATAATACACGATCTGTTTAGAGACCGAAGAATGCAGGGTGTCCACACTATATAGCTTTACAAGGAGAGGCGTTAGGCTTCTCTGAAGGAGAATTAGCTCTGATAGAGGCTGATTATTATTTCCTCTCTCTACTAAGTAGAGGATTATGTGGAGACTCTCTGCCCATCCCCCCAATATCATGTGCCTCAGCATCAGCTGCTGACCTGTTTCATTTAGCCTCTCCTGAATCTCACCATAGTACCGAGCAAAAAGCTTTTGCGCACTGTCAGGCTGATCTTGAAGCTTATCCATTTGTCTTATTCGCTCTATAGAGAGAATATCCTCTATATTGTAAAGAGTAGCTAAGCGGCTGATAGAGGAAAAGTAATCATAAGCTTCTTGATGATGCCCCGTAGCGTGAGCATAGGCCATATCGGTAAGGTATATACCCAGGTTTGCCGCCCCTTTCAAGCCACTATATCGCCCAGCTAAAGTGGGATCATGAAGGGGCTCCTTATAGAAAGGTACTTTTTCCTGACGCAACCATACAGCTACCTGCACAGGAGAAGGGGCTGCATTCATATATGCCTCTACTTCCTCCCAGCGAAGAACATAAACACTATCTCCCGCCTGCCCAGCTCGCCCCCCCTCCTCTCTAGAAGGTGAACATCCGGAGAGAAGAATACACATTACAAAAATTTCTCCCTTCCTAAATCCCCCGCTTCCTAAAAGAGTCTTTACATGCCGCACTACAGAAACCGTATAGCTTGCCTTCATAAGTCATCGTGTCCCGAATAGAAAACCGCGCAAAGTGCATCTCACATATGGGACAGTAAGGAATAGCTAAACTCTCAACAGGAACAGCTAAACCCTTTTCCGCTTTTTGCATAGTAGGAGAAGGAGAGGAGCAGCTTGTCAATACGAGAAGCCCTAAACCTATAATTCCCATAAGATGCACCAGGCAAAAGTAGCATCTTTCTCTATTCTATCTCAGCTTGTATTTGTCTCAAGCGACGAAGATGAAGGGTATCTACTAATGCCTCTAACATACGATGCTGATCCCGAGGCATTAGGGTAAACCCTAAGGGGGGTATTCGCCCCCCTTCAGGTTGATAGGCAAGCACGTATTTCTCCACGGGTATAGGATAAGCAGCTCTAAGAATCTCGTAAGAAAGGCTCATGAATAAGCGACGCCCCTGCGCAAAAGAAGTGTAGAGCCCCCCTATTCGCTGAAAAAGCCTATTTAGTGCAGAGGGCTCCTCATGCCCAGTAGAAGGTAGAGAGGAAGGCAAATCTCGGATTTCTATGATTATTACCTTAGAAGCACGCTCGGCAATAGCCTTCCGCATCTGCCACAGAAATTGATGGGCGATGAGCTCGCCATAGTTATCTATAGCACCTGCATCTGTAACTTCCAAAGGAGGACGAGTGGGTAATTCCACGAGAGGGAGCACGAAAGGAAAGGAAGCATTCATGCGGAGAGCAGTAGTAAAATAAAGCTTGTCCGCTTGACTACACCACTGCCTTAGTTCTACTAAGAATCCACTCCTTGTAAGGGGACTGCAAGGCTGGCTAGAGATAAGGAGCTGACGACCTAAGGAGAGTATCGCAGGCGTGATAAAGAGAAGAGGGCACCGCCCCTCCGCTTCATACGGCGCATAATCCCCTAATCTTCTCCGCCCAAAAGCCCCCGTGTGTTTCACTAAAGCCCTCTCAAAGGCATATCCCCTACCTCTCACATACCTTTCCCCTGTCAGACTATCCAGAAAAGTAGGTAGGGGACTCAGTAGCCCCACAATTCCAGAAGAAAAAATAGGGTTGAGTATATCTTGCGTAAGAAAGAAGGGTTCAGAGAGGTTCCAACGCCTCTCAGGATAAAAAAGTCCTATTTCACGCCACAGGGCCGCTCCAATAAGCCCTCCTGAAGCCCCTGAAATAGCGAAAGTACGGCACCATAGTCCTCCCTGCGTCAGACTATCTAGGAGCTGAAGGTTTCCTAAGCTCCAAAAGGCTGAGCGCCACCCTCCACCAGAGACCTCAATCCATATCAAAGGGGCTTTGCCTGCCTGCCGGGCTCTCCACGCATCTAAGCACCGAACAAGCTGAATAGAATCCCTCTCATAGCTAATCTGAGGTCTCTCTACCAAAGAGTGCCCTCTATAAGGCAACCCATAGGCAGGGCTACTTCCATAAAACCACGAGGACCTCACTAACAATATACCTAATCCTATCAGTCCAACGATTGCCCATCCACCCCACTGCCTTAGCCAGAAACTCACTGCGCCCCCTAACATGTATAAGATTGCCCACAAAATCATCAGGGCTGCACTAGCAGGAAGGTATATCTCCAAAAGCCCCTGCAAATAACCCCATAATACTATTAGGAGGAGAAGCAACATTTCTAAAAGAAAGGCATTCCGATGGTGCTGAAAAAGAAGTTTAGATAAGCTTTTTTTATCCAGAGCAAGCCCCCGGTAAGTAGCTTGGATGCCCTTAGGATAACTTATATAATAGCGCACCGCAGAGGGTACGCTCATAGCGTGGCTTATCTGTTGATAGATACGCTGAGGAGGCAAAATACCAGTCCGCCTCAGACGAAAAATATCCTGTGTAGTGAATACCAAAAAAGATAGAAGCCCTCCTGAGACAAATATCGTGCCACATGCATGCCCTAGTAGCTGCTCTACTAGATTAGGCTCCTCTAAGTGATGACGTACATACCGATCTAAATAAAAAAGCCAAAAAGAAAGAGGGAGAAGGCTATTATTTAGAGCATACTGCAGAAAAGGATACCGCTCTCGCAGAAGAAATGCCGCGTGGTGCCCATCTAAAAGATAAGTAGTTAGATGATAGGCTACTACAAATATGCCATAAGCTGCACCCCATATAAATGTAGTGAGCCACGTAGGATAAAAGCTAACACGCGGGCTATAAAAAATTTCCTCTACCCCAAATCCTTCCCCTATCTGACCTGCTGCGATAAGCCAAAGCACAACCCAAAGTAGACTCAAAAAAAAGTGGCGCCGCAGCTGAAAAAAGGGAAGCTGAATAGGATAAAAACGCAATACCTCTGCTACGATCACCAAAAAATGCTGGAGGGAGCGCATCATATTTCGCTCAGTAGCCTGTATGTCCAAACCCCCCCTCGCCTCTCTCGGTAGAACTGAGGCTTCCTACTTCTAACCACTCTACTTGCACAATAGGTATTACCACAAGCTGGGCTATACGCATCCCCCGAAGTACCTGAAAAGGCTCCTTACCTAAGTTGAGCAAGATTACTTGAATCTCCCCTCGGTAGTCCGAGTCTATGGTACCCGGACTATTTATCAGTGTAATACCGTGGCGTAAGGCTAAACCACTACGAGGACGAACCTGCGCTTCATATCCAGGAGGTAGCTCTATATAAAGTCCCGTAGGAATAGCTTTCCATTCCCCTGGATGGAGCCAGACAGGCTCAGAAATAGCAGCCTGTAAGTCTAAACCTGCAGCCCCTTGCGTAGCATAAGCCGGCAATGGCAAGCCAGAGTCATTTCTTACGCGCACGCAGAGACGAAGCATATATCCTATCCACCTCCTCAATCATAGTAAAATCTCGCTCTGTAACCCCTCCCGCCTCATGAGTACTCCAACGAAGAAGCACACGGTTATAAACATTATGCATTTCCGGATGATGGTTATGCCGCTCTGCTAACAAAGCCACCTGAGTAAGAAACCCCCATGCCTCCAAAAAGTCTCCAAACTCATATTCCCTTGTAAGCCCCCCTTGTACATACTGCCATTCAGGATAAAAGGTTAGCCGCTGGCGAATCTCCTCTAAAGTATAAGCCACCATAATAGCAAAAATACTACACACCCCACAAAAACTTTCCCTATGCCCGCTTACGTAACCGTTCCATATAGCGCATTTCTTCTTTCTCTCGGATTGCTAGCCTCTTATCATATTTTTTCAGACCTTGTGCCACAGCAATCTCTAACTTAGCCCAGCCCCTCTCAGAAAAGAACAGTTTAGTCGGGATAATCGTCAAACCCTTGCGCGAGATCAAGCCCCGTATGCGATTAAGCTCTGCCTTTCGCAAGAGTAGCTTACGCGGACGCCGAGAAGCAAAACTTACATAGCCCGCCCGCCGATAGGGAGGAATATACATATTAACTACATATAACTCCCCTTCTCTAAAAACACAAAAGCTATCTTGTAATTGTCCTCCCCCTTCTCTAAGGGACTTAACCTCTGCTCCAGAGAGCACAACCCCCGCTACATACCGCTCCAAGATGGCATAGTTACTCAGAGCCTTTCTATTGAGGACAATAGCTTTATCCACAATGCAAATATCAAACTATTTTAGCGATTAGAATTAACCAGCTGACTATGAGTAAGTTTTTAATAAAAATAGCTTCCGAGGTCCTTGGAGTTGACTTTTATATTCTAAAATCTTATATCTTTGTACTTGGTATGCGGTACCTACACAGAATATTAATCTTAGCTGTGCTGACTGGCACAGGCTGGGCACAGTCGGTACTAACTACACGCGTGTTTAAGAGAAAACCTGAGGTAGAAGCCCACTTCAAAGACATCCAGTGGGTAAGAGTAGAAGATGGGGCGCCTGCACGTCCAAGTAGTCATCACCTTCGTACTACTCAGTTTCCTCCCCTTATTTGGCTCAAGCCGAGCCAGGATGCTGATACAGTGCCCACTGTAGCCTCTACCTTGCCTGAGTTTGCAGGCGATACCCTCCTTGCGAATAATGCTGGTCAAGATATAGATCAAGCCGTTTCATCCGATTGTCATCATTCCTTCTTTGACAGTTTAAACGCGATGGGTGCATGGCTCATCTATAGCAGCAATAGTCAAATACCTTTCTTCAGCAATTACCTTTTTCCACCCTCTGATATGTCACCTGACGAGTTGTGGTACATAGGAGGCGGAATAGCAGAGAGGTATGATATTGACCCCACCCCACTTATTGATGTGGGCGGAAAGCTGTACATAAAAGGCATAGCAGCACAAATTCTCAATAATTTCCACACAAGATCTGACCCATCTGCTTGTAATCCTAGTACTCCCGCCCCTAGCATAGACGATGGAGATGGAGCCTACACTATTACATACCAGCTATGGGATACTGCTGAAGTAAACTATCTGGTAGATGGTAGTGGTAATCCTCCTAGGATAGGTAGTTATCCTGAAGATATAATTGTAGAAGTGAAAAAGCCTTTATCTAGTGTGCGCATAGGGTACAATCGTACGGAAGGTCAATGTGTAGAGCAGCAAATTAACCGATTAGAGAGACTTGATTATGTCTACTTTGACCAACCTATAGAAGTTAAGGACTCCCTTCGTTCCATATATGTAGCCCTGAGATATGAACTTTACGTCCCGGGGTTTGACAATATAAATGATACCCTTTTTGCCCTCATAGGACCCGCCTATGAGAATGGTGGAACATGCAGAACAGGGGACACTAACTATGTCGGTAGGAATATGATGCTAGTGCCAGGGTGGCGACAAAGCACAGCTGAATGGATATATCCTAACGAGTGGTATCCGCAGTTCTTTATATTCGCTGGTAGAGGATACGACCTAAACCACCTGCTTTACCCCATTGTATTCGGTATAAATGATATTGGTACGGGACAAGTAATTCATTCAGGGCAGCAAGGATTCGGTCTACCCTATCCTAATCCAGCTATAAGTTGTATTCATCTGGAACTCAACACCCCCGCAGCAACCCAAATACACCTCTCTCTCTACACCCCTGAAGGAAAACTCGTCCAAGAGTGGAAACGCCCCGTAGCTGCAGGAGAGAGTACTGTAGCAATAGACATTAAGGACATTCCCGCTGGCGCTTACCTTCTATACGCAAGGACGCCGTACGGAGCTGCAACCTTCTGGATCAATATAATTCAATAGAGAAGAGGGCAGGCGATTTTGTGCGAGAAGGGGTAGCTTCAGAAAAGCTACCCCTTAGTTTTTTTACAATAAGGTACAAAAAGACTCTGAGAGACCAGAACTTAATTCATAAAAAAGGAGATGCAAGAGCTGACATATACTTACTCCATGAAAAAGGCTTGAAAGCAGAAACTTAGTACTTCTACTGTATCTGCTGCCTTGCAGATAGGAGATTTAGGGTGGGCTATGTTGTGGGAATGCTTAATAAAGCACAGAGACAGTGCCTACTCGCTCAATAACCTGACCCGAAAACAAGCGAGCTCTGAAAACAAAGGTATATACATCTTCAGGTACATACATACCTTGGGCGTCTTTCCCATCCCATTTTAGTGCTCCTTTCATTTCACGAATGAGCAACCCCCACCTAGAGTATATCCTCAGCTCACTCCACTCTAAGGGAGGGGATACTATCAAAAACTCATCATTTATTCCATCTCCATTCGGCGTGAAGGCTGTGGGGATAAAAATCCCCCTGAAGGGGCGCACATATACATATCGCATAAAAGTGTCCTGACATCCAGTTTCATTACGAGAAATAAGTATGACAAGGTGGAGAGTATCTTTGAGAAAGACATAGGATAAAGTAGAACTTCCAGAAAATCCTATACCATTTACATACCACATCCAGCTTCTGCCTCCCTGCGTACTATCAACGAATAGTACCTCCTGTCCTACATATACAGTTTCAGTGGGCTGGATAGTAAAATAGGCCTGAGGTAAAGAATAGTGAAATAAGAGAAAGGGCTCACTTTCAGCACTGCCACAGATTTGCTGAGCCTGCACAAAGTAACTTCCAGGTTCTTTCACCCAAATAACCGAGTCATTTGCTCCTATGAGAGGCAGTCCTTCGTAAAACCACTGATAAGCAAAGGCAGGTGAAGCGGTAAGTTTGAGGCTGTCGCCAGGGCAAATACCCACGGGAGAAGCGGGAGATACACTAACACCTGGCTCAGACAGAAGCTGTACCACTACTGGCTCACTGACACTGCTACAACCCATAGCTCCCTCTACAGTTACAGTGTAAATGCCCTCTTGCTTTATCCATGCACTCGTGCCCAAAGGTCCATGACTCCAGGTATAGGTCCAGAGGGAATTAGGATTCTCCACTGCAAGTAGGAGGGAGTCACCAGGGCATAAACTATGCGGACCTGGAGGAATTATGCGGGCTTGAGGCTGGCGTAGAGCAAGCGCAAAAGGAGAAGGCATAAGGTTGTGCACAAACTGCGTCATCCATTCAAAACCTCCAAATGATATAAGCGTACCCCCCACACTATCCCACCGAACACCATTCCAGTGCGCCGCTGCATCATATGCGCCGTCTTGCACTCTGTCAAAAGCTATTTCTAAGAGCCCCCCTTGTGGCCCTGAAAAGTGATGAAAGAAGTCAGGATTAATGAGGCATAGGCGACTATCTCGCTGAGTTCGGTCGTAGCCCTCTTGTGTCGCATCTACTGAGGCGAAGCGAGCGGCATAGCGCCCATTCCCACTTGCCGTCCAATAAAGAGGCCTGTAGCGAAGGATAGGTAAAGAGTCCCCCAAAGGATAGAGATACCTTTCCCCTGCCACGCATTCTCTCTCCAGAGCACCCCCTAAACTGGAGCGAATAAAGCCTTGCCCTCTCACAATAGAGCCAGGAGAGGCATTACGATGGTGTAATGTCTCAGCATGTGTATTTAGCATATGGTCACCTAAATCCAAGACATGACGCACATAGACGGCTTGCGCTAAGTTTTTGCTAGAAGTCCCCCTGAGCTCTAGAGAGTCAAAATGGATAGGATCAGACCCAACAATCCACTGATAACCCCCTCGTAACTGTACCTTTCCGGGAGACACAGGCATACTGTTGGGAAAAGAGGAAAAAAACATTTCA
>JANXCJ010000043.1 GCA_025060275.1 Bacteroidia bacterium
GGCGGATTACCATACACAGATAAACGAGCATTAAGCTCTTCTGCGAAATCCACCAGGCCCTGCATCAGCTTTTCCGTAAAGGTACGAGGCTGGTTTAGAGTGCCTTTGAATACTCGGCTCGCCATGCGGCAAACTTATCTAAAAAAGCAGATAATGAACAAATAACTTTCTGAAACGACTTATATTTGTCTGATGCGAATAGCTTTCACCCTTGTACTTACAATAATATGGGCACAATCTCCCACTCATCCTGCCCGAGCACAAGCACGCAGCAATCAAGCCCCTTTTTTACATGGGGTAGCCTCTGGAGACCCTCTCACGGATCGGGTAATCCTTTGGACTCGCATAACCCCCCCTCAGAATTGGACCAGTAGTGTCTCCGTCTCATGGGAGGTAGCTGCAGATGTACAATTCACCCAGATAGTGGCTTCGGGAATCACCTCTACCGATGCAAGCAGAGACTATACAGTAAAGATAGATGCTACAGGCTTACAGCCCGGGCAATGGTACTACTATCGGTTCCGTGCCTTCAATACATACTCCCCTATAGGTCGTACCCGCACATTACCCGTAGGAACAGCAAACCGACTAAGAATAGCAGTAGCCTCCTGTGCTGACTATCAAAATGGATTTTACACCGCCTATGAAAATATAACACGAAGAAATGACATAGACCTAGTCATACACTTAGGAGACTACATATATGAGTACGGACCCAGTCAAAATAGCGTCAGGCAGGCAGAGCCCCCCCAAGAAATACTCACCTTGAATGATTATCGCATTCGGTATTCCCATTATAGATTAGATTCTTCTCTCCAGTGGCTTCATCAAAATTATCCCATGATAGGAGTATGGGATGATCATGAGTTAGCTGACAACGCATGGAAGGCTGGGGCAGCCAATCACGACCCTAATACAGAGGGACCCTTTCAAAATCGCAGAATAGCAATGCTTCAAGCCTATCAGGAGTGGCTTCCTTTCCGTCTACCCGACTTCTCTTCCTCTGACTCTCTACGAATATGGAGGAGCTTCCGGTGGGGAAACTTAGCGGAGATTATCTTGATAGATACCCGGCATTATGCTCGTGATGAGCAGGTAAGAGGGAATCCCCTCAACGTCAATGATCCTAATCTCAACAATCCTAATCGCACCATGTTAGGAGCCACTCAGCTTAGTTGGCTCAGTCAGCAGCTTACTTCATCCCCCTCTACCTGGAAACTCATTGGCCAGCAAGTCATGATAGCTCCCCTAAGGGTAAGCCTATTAGGCAATACATACATCGTGAACTCAGATCAGTGGGATGGCTACCCAGCTGAAAGGCAGCGCCTCATGGACACGATAATTCGTAACAATATCCAGAATGTAGCTTTCCTTACAGGAGATATTCATACTTCTTGGGCTAATGACCTTCCATTTGGTCCGGGTACATATGATCCCTCTACAGGCGCTGGCTCTACAGCTGTAGAATTCGTGACTCCCAGTATCACTTCGGCTAATGCTTCCTTCATTGGGAATTTAGGAAATCCTACCATCATCTCACAAGCCAACCCGCATGTAAAATATGTCAATCTAACCCAGCACGGTTATTTAGTATTAGATGTAACAGACCAGCAGGTACAAGGAGACTGGTACTTTGTAAATACCATTACACAGCCCCAGAGTGGTGAGACACAGGGAGAAAGTTGGTATGTGCGAAGGGGAGAGAGGTTTCTCCGAAGGGCAAATGCCCCTGTTCTCGCCCCTAACTATAATCCCCCCCTGATACCACGCAGCAGTGCTACTTCCTTAGTCACACCTTCGCCCACACTCATAGGGGTTTACCCAAATCCAGCTCAAAACTTCATAACCCTTCAGCTCTATACTCCACAACCCCAAACTCTCTCTATCTATCTCACTACATTAGGAGGACAGATGGTAGAATCCTATACCTTAACACTCCCATCCACAGGTACGCATTATTATCAAGTACCCTTGGATAAGATAGCACAGGGCGCATTTATTCTCACAGTAGAAGATAAGAAGGGCACTAAGAGTAGCTACTATCTTCTCAAACAATAAGTATTATGGAAGGAAAAGAGCAAAAGGCAGATAAGCTTATTCGTGAGCACATGATAGCAGCCATGGGGGCAGGACTTATTCCTCTCCCTTTTGCCGATTGGGCCACTACTACCGCAGTCCAGCTAAATCTAGTTCGTAAGTTAGCTGAGTTATATGAGGTACCCTTTCTGCCTGGTGCGGCTAAGGGAATCATAGCAAGCCTTGTAGGAGCTACGGCTGTACGAGGTGGCTCCACGCTTGTCAAACTCATACCCGGTGTAGGATGGGCAATAGGTGGGCTTACAGCTTCCGTATTAGCTGCAGGTACTACTTATGCGTTAGGAAAAGTTTTACAGAATCACTTCTCATCAGGGGGATCTTTAGTGGACCTAAATATAACTGCAGCTCAAAAAGCTTACCAACGCGCTTTTGAAGAGGGTAAAAAAGTCTCACAAGAATTAGAGAAAAATTCGCCGCTTGCTGATCCTTATGAGCAGCTTCGGAAACTTCACGACCTTCACAAAGCGGGAATTCTTACGGCTGAGGAATATGAAGCTCAGAAGCGCCGCATTTTAGAGCGTCTGTGAGCTTCCGGCTTCACCTTAGACTACCTCCCCTTCCTGAGATACATTATATACAGAAACTCCCTCTCTACTGGGTCAAAACAAGTGAGGAGCCCCTTGCCTCCCTTATAGCTATATGGGAGGCACCCAACTTGCTTCTTTACCCCAGTGGCACACGCAAAGTTTTACTCAAATTGATACGAGAAGAAAACAGCTACTATCAAGGAGCTGAGTTAGGTAGAAAAATTCAGCGGTTAGGATGGTCCTGGGGATGGCTAACCCACAGGGATGGCATACTTCTTCATGCAGAAGGGCTAAGAGAAAACCTGCGCAAGGTACTTCCCCTCTTAAAATGTGCAGTAGAGAGCCCCCTTCTGAGGGGACCTCATCTAAGGCATTACCTTCGCCAAATAGCAGAAACTCAGGAGAGGTCCTTAGCAAGCCCCCCTTATAGGGCAGATGCGCATCTCGCTCGTCTGCTATGGGGAGCCTCCTATAGCGTTACGGAAGCTACTCTACCCCAGGATTTTCTTAAGATAGAGCCTATCCACCTTGCTTCTTATCATGCCTATTATCTCCTGCAAGGGCTCAGGGGAGTTGTAGTATGTGCGCCGTATATCCCTGAAGAGATTAGGGATTGGGCAGGTTGGTACGGGAAAGTTTCATATTACATTCCTTTACCCCTTCAGACACAAGTAAGGGAGTATGAAGAACCAGTTCCTGATGCACAGCAGGTTTCCCTTCGTCTGGCTTATCCTTGGGCTCGTTCTGTCCACCCTGATTATGGGCTTTACCGGCTAGCACTTCTTCGTTTAGGAGGATATTTTAACTCTCAGCTCATGCAAAATGTACGCGAGATAGCGGGGCTTACCTATGGTATATACGCACGCGCAGAGGAAACGCAAGCCGGCAGCTACTTCTTCATAAAAACCGAAGTATCTCGCAAAAGGGTAACAGAAGCAATGGAACGAATTCAGCAGGAAGTGACAGCATGGTGTGATCTTCCTTTTCCTTCTACAGACTGCATCCGAGAGGCCCGCAACTATCTTATAGCTCAGCTTACGCCAGAAAGTCTTGCAGAATGGGCTCAGACAATAGGATGGCTCATCGCTCATAGGCGAGACATACATACTTACCTAAGACAGCTTGAGCAAATAGAAAGGATAGATCAAAATCCTTTTCCTTCTCTGCCTCTACCTGGCTTACCAGTCGTAAAGGTAGCCGTCGGGGTAGAGTCGCTTATCTTTGCCCCTGCATGTACTTGAGAGGGGCGATTGTAGTATTTCCGGGGAGTAATTGTGATAGGGATTTGTATTATGCGTTAGAGCGGGCAGGCATGATACCCCAGTATGTATGGCATGCAGAAAGCTCTTTACCAGCAGTCCAAGCGGTTTTTCTACCTGGGGGATTCTCTTATGGAGACTATCTAAGAGCTGGAGGAATAGCTCGCTTTGCACCTATCATGGAAGCAGTAGAAACATTCTGGCGTCAAGGGGGAGTTGTGATAGGTATATGCAACGGTTTCCAAATCCTTACAGAAGCAGGCTGGCTGCCAGGTGCCTTGCGTCGGAATACATCAGGTCGTTTTGTATGCTCTACTGTAGAGGTATGCTCCTTCGGAAAGGGTCCATTACAAGACTACATAGGAGAAAGGAGTTATAGACTTCCTATAGCCCACGGGGAGGGACGATATGTAGCAGGGGTAAAGATTCCCTCGTGGGGCTTGCGATATGCTACTTCTCCTTCTCCTAATGGAAGTGATAGAGGCATAGCAGGTTTAGCAAATGAAGAAGGGACAGTATTGGGGCTTATGCCCCATCCTGAAAGAGCGTGTGACCCTTATCAGGGACATTTAGATGGATTAGATTTCTTGCGTGCCATTGTAAGATATATAGCCCAGAGATAACTTGATAGGGCGCATTCTCCTAATAGCTTTATCACCTCTCTGTTTAGCTGTTAGCTTTTTGGCAGAAGACCCCCTCCTCAAAAGCGCTGGTTGGATTACAGGTAGTGTAGCCCTTTATACAGCTTTGTATGTAAGAGAATACTTCCTTCTGCATCTCTTAGGCTATATCGCAGGCATTGTAGGAATAGCGCTTTTTGTGCAAGGAAAGAGCTGGATATGGATTTTTGCAGGCTGGGAGTTAGTAAGCGTAGTAGCCTGGATACTGATTGTATATCCTCGTGGAGGTACCCTACGAGGCTTGGAAATAGGCGTACTAACTTTTTTGGTCAATCGTATAGGAGACCTCTTTTGGTTGGCCGCTGCTTTTAGCGAGGCAAGATTTTCTATAGGATTTCTTATAGCAGGATGGATAAAGGCAGGTCTTTTTCCTTTCACATTCTGGCTTATCCAAGCCATGTACGCTCCAGCCCCCATTTCTGCCCTTTTTCACTCGGCGCTCCTAGTAAGCTTAGGAGTATATGGTTTCTTGCGCTATCCAACATGGCTTAGCGGATTAGACAGGTCTCTAATAGAACTCTTAGCGGAGGGTAGTGGAGTCTTCGCAGCAATAGGAGCCCTGAGTAGCCGCCACCCCAAAGTACTATTAGCATGGACTACCGCCTCTCACCTCAGCGGAGCGATGGCGATAGTGGCTTCTCCGGCTCCTGCTCTCAATCTCTTGCTCCATCATGCTTATCTCAAAGCAGCTCTTTTTCTACTCTTAGGCTTATTTTATAAGCAGCGGTCTCCCTCCCTTCTACTAAGATCGGTAAGTTTCCTTTTTACTACTCTTCTTATAGCTTCTAAGCGTGAATCTCACATCCTGGCACACATTAGAGAGACCCTCATGGCTGTAGCTTTGGGACGCATGTGGAGGCTCCTCGGCTCAAGAAACCATGATGAAAGCGCTAACTGGCAGAAAGAAGTCCCATTTCTCCTACCCATACTTCTTCTGGTTATAAGAGGTGAAGTAGCTTTTGGCCTTACGTGGAGCTTAGAGAGCCTTATCCCCATTTTAGGACTTGTGGGAGGGGCATACTGGAGAACCCCCATATCGTATCGCTTAGACCTTATTTTTATAAGAGTAACCCAAAGGCTACTCCACCTATGGGAGGAAGTAGGTAAAAAAATGACGAGAGTAGAAAACTTCCTCAAAGTAAATTTAGAAAACCTGAGCAAGCATGTAGTGTCTTTATCTAACTGGATTGCGAAAGGAGAGACATGGAGTGCTCATATAGGATGGAAAACTATAGCTTCAAGGACTCGCCAAGCTCTCGCCCTACTTGGAGTACAAGGGCAGAAAGCCTCGTATAAAGAGGCCCTACAGTGGGGCGTGCTAATCACTCTCATGGGGGCTTTCACATGGAGGCTGCTACGCTAAATCTCTTATGGGTGGGTCCTTTAGTGGGGGGGCTCGTAGGACTCTTCCTCCACAGGAAGGGAATAAAGCTGTGGATAATTATTCATGGACTGCTTCAATTTTTTCTATGGGGATATCTATACTGGAAGTATGAAGGATTAGGACCCGTGCAAGAGATACCATGGTTTTCTATTCAAGAGAAGTCCTTTTACTACCACATAAGCATAAGACCTTCTAATTTATGGTTACTTTTCCTAACTATCCTTGTAGGGCACAGCGCCATGCTCTATGCCTGTAGCTATGTTTCTCGGTTGAGGTCATTTACAGTACTATTTTTTTTTACGATAGCCTTTATTCAAGGGGTGTTTTTAGCGGGTGAAGTAATTATATTCTTCATATTTTATGAGGCAAGCTTAGTACCCGCCTTCTTGCTTATTTATGGATGGGGTAGTGAAGGAAGGCGTTTAGCTGCGGTAAAATTTGCTCTTTTTACCCTAGGGGGGTCTGTACTACTTTTAGTAGGTATTCTATGGGGTCTCTCTGCATGCGAGGGGGGAAAGTGGCTAGATTGGCAAAGAGCCTGCCTTCCTGCTGGGGCTTGGTGGCTCATGAGCTTAGGCTTAGCCGTGAAACTACCTCTTATTCCCTTACACGCTTGGTTGGGAGATGCGCATGTAGAAGCAGAAGCCCCTGTATCTATGCTTTTAGCCGCACTCCTTCTGAAGCTGGGAGGTTATGGACTTCTGAACTGGGTATGGAGAGGTGAATATGCCTTTATATTACGAATATGGGGGGGGCTTAGTCTCCTTTATGCGACAGGTGTAGCAATGGCACAGCAGGACCTCAAGCGCCTAATTGCATTTACCTCTATCGCTCACATGGGGTTAGTAGCCATAGGTGCGGGCGCCCAGTCTCATACGGGATTGCAGGGCGCTTATCATCAGCTCTTTACGCATGGTTTAGTAAGTGCAGGACTTTTCGCATGGATAGGCTACTTGGAAAAAAAGACAGGTGAACGCAACCTTTCCTCCCTCCAAGGAATCCTTTACAAGGACATAAGGAGTCAGCTACCTGCCATCCTCCTCTTTTTCTCTGCGATAGGTGTCCCCGGCTCTTCCTTATTTATTTCAGAACTCCTTATAATCTGGGGCACAGGGGAAGGAGCAGGATGGCTCTGGGCGTTTGTGCCTGCACTTAGCCTTCTTCTGACAGCGATCTACTTCCTGCGAGCATACAGAGATCTGGCAAAACCTAATTCCACAACCTTCATATCCCTAAGGTCTCCTTCATACTTGCCTGAGCTAATAGTATGGATACTCCTTTTTATCTCTTTTCTTAGTGGAATTCTGCCTTCGCCCTGGTTGAAGGTATTAGCCCATGCGGGGTATTGAGGGCATCATACCAGAAATAATTCTCCTCGCAGGGGGCTTAGGGAGTCGGTGGAAAGTCTTTCCGGTAGTGACTCTTTTTACCTATGGAATCTTCTTGACCCAATTAAGAGGAGAAGTTACCCCTTTGCTTACCCTTTCCTCCAATGCTATTCAGTTCTTATGGATAATAGTCTGTACAACGAGTATCATATGGATTCTACATCCTCCTCGTGGCGGCGCAGCATGGTCTCTACTTGTTCAAGTGAGTGCTTATGGATTACTTCTGCGTAGCTCTCACTTAGCTTTCACTTGGGGACTCATGGAGGCAGGGGCATTAGCAGGTTATTTCTTTGTAAGTGCAATAGGGAAAAAACCCGAAAGCCAAAGTGTAGTAGTGCGTTATCTTGGTTGGAGTATAACAGCTTCAGCTTTCCTTATATTAGGGTTAGCGCTTCGTCTAACAGAAGGGAATGGGCTAAGCTATCCTTGCTTGCAGGGCAATACCCTATCCAACATGCTTATGGGGGTAGGATGGGCTATAAAGGTGGCTTTTATTCCCTGGCACACTTGGCTGATAGGTATCTACCGAGCACTACCCTTACCTTGGGCAAGCTGGTATGCGATAGTACCTAAAGGCGCTCTTCTTCTCAATCTTCTTTCTTTTCTGCCCTCGGAAGGGCAGGGATGTGAAATGGGGCTATTTTACTTTTTAGCTTCTGTGAGCCTATTAGCAGGCTACGCGTTAGCCTGGCAGAGTGAGAATCCATTAGAGATGCTTTTCTGGGGTACTCTCGCACAAACAGGCTACATGGCGTTAGCAGCAACTCCGGGGGCACAAGCTAACGGCTGGGCTTTTTGGAGCGTGTATGGAATAGCTACCCTTCTAAGTTTCCTGTATGTAGAGCAGCCCTGGCGGGGCAAAATAGGAGATGCTATAGGCTTTCTTCTTATAAGCAATTTAGCAGGACTTCCACCTGTAATGGGATTTTGGGTGAAGTTAGGATTATTATGGAGCGGCTTTACCTATTTCTCAGGTCTTATCCAAATCTTCCTGGTGGCATCTGCGATCCTCGCTACGATTGCAGGTTTTGCCCTGTATGGTAGGGTATTATGGTGGATTTGGCAGAAGGCTCCTAATCAGCCAATCCCGGTAAGCTACAAGGCATTGTATCTGAGTGGAAGTTTAGGACTACTAATAGGAGGATTTTGGGGCATAGGCTGGGCGTAGAGTTTGTATAGCCCTGGAAAGGTACTCTATAGCCAGCTCAATGTCAGCTTCCGTCGTGGGACAGCCAAGAGAGAATCGCAGGGTTGCCTTAGCATCCGCAGGTGTGAGCCCCATCGCAAGTAGTACATGGGAGGGTTCAGGCTTAGCAGAAGTACAAGCAGAGCCCGTAGCTACTGCTAAAAGCGGCATTCGCCCCAGCAGGTCTGAGGCTTTTAGGCCTGGGAAAGTTACGCTTAGGGTATTAGGCAAACGGTACGCCCCCTCCCCATTTATGTAGGCTGAGGGATAAAGAGCCTGAATACCTTGCCAGAGGCGCTCTCTCAAGTTTTGAAGGCGACTTTGACAGGTGGGTAGCTCTTCTAAAGTAGCTTGCAATGCTACGCCCATCCCTACAATTAGCGGTACCGCAAGCGTCCCACTACGAAGCCCCCTCTCATGTCCTCCTCCATAGAATAAAGGCTTCAAAAGAACCCGGGGGTTCTTACGACGAATATAAAGGGCTCCTATGCCCTTTGGGCCATAAAACTTATGGGCAGACAGCACCGCTACATCCACATCTAACTCGGAGAGAGAGAAGGGAATTTTACCGACAGCTTGCGTAGTATCACAGACAAAGAAAGCCCCTGCCTCATGGGCTATTTTAGCAAGCTGAGCTATAGGTTGAATCACACCTGTCTCGTTATTAGCAAACATTACAGCTACCATCAAAGTGGTGGAGCGAAGGGCTTTTCGGAGCGTATCAGGTTCAACTTCACCTCTGGAGGAGACTGAAAGCACCTCAATCTCCCAACCTTGCTCTGCTAAGGCTTTCAGCGGGTCTAACACAGCTTTGTGTTCGGTAGCCGCCACTAAAATATGCCTTCGGCTTGTCCCTGCATAAGCCTTAGCTATCCCTTGCAGGGCCATATTCAATGCTTCTGTAGCCCCACTTGTGAAAATCCATTCCTCTGGAGTAGTATCAAATATCTTTGCAAGGAGAGCTCGTGTCTCTTCCACGGCATCTTGTGCCTCTTTACCAAATATGTGAGGACTGGCTGGATTACCAAAGCGCTCCGTAAAATAAGGTAACATAGCCTTGAGAGCCAGCGGAGAAAGAGGGGTAGTGGCGTTATAGTCTAAATAAACCGCATGCATCCCTATATTCCTATTTTCGCACTGTGCGCGCAAGTAGCGACTCTACTAGCTCCTCTAAAGGCTTAAATGCCACTGCAATTAGCGCCTTCAAACTAAACGATATAAAACCGGCCCACTGAGAGGTCGTATCAGAAGCTGTCTGCTCTATGTAATACTCTATTAGCTCCGTAGCCATGAAGATAAGAATAGTACTGATTGCTAATACTGTGAGAGCCTTTCGGCGGCGCTGACTAGCTTGCAGGGCATCAAGCGTCTCTTGCAGTTCTTTATTCTTTTGCTGAAGCTCCTGATTATATTTAGCGATCTGCTCATTCTTCTCTGCTAATTCCTGATTGGCTGCCCTTAGTTTGGCCTGGAGACGATCACCCATGCGAGTAACTAGCCGAGCCGTATTCAGAAGCTCCTCGTATTGCTGCCTAATCTCCTCTAACTTCCTGTACTCTACACTATCCTGGGGGAGGGAAGTTTGCCAAGCTTTCAGCTTCTGTAAGGCCTCTTCCTCTCTGTGGAAGCTGACACTGGGCTCATGAATAGTAGTAGTGTCACGCTTCCTCATTTATAGGTACGAGCTCAAAAGGAACCTTCACAGCTGCTTGATAATCTAGCCCCGCATCCTCCATCTCTGTATCCTCTTGTAAGAACATCCATTTTATTTGGGTAGGTTGCCCTTTCTCATATAGGGCCTCAAAGTAGCGAAAAAGGTCCAGTAGCACCTTCGCTGTGCTTGTATTGAAGTACTCTAATCGTACCTCTAAGGTCAAAAGCTCCTTATCTGGCTTGTGTTTATGTACAAAGCTATCCAGCCACTGCAAAACAGGTGCATAGAACTTTAAAGAGTTTTCCGGATATGAATTCCCTCCGATATAAAACCTCCGATTATTCGGATCGAATATAATTTCAGGCGTAGTAAAGGTCGGCTCTATAACGAGTCTATCTATGATAGTCGCATCACTCATGGCTCTTAACAAAGAAAGTGGCTTTTACAGTAAACCACGCATACTCTCCATCTGCACAGCTGAGCTCATACTCAAACTTATCTGCCTTAAAGATTACTTGAATAAGCCCCAGGCTCGCACCCCCGCTATCTGAATAAGAACCCGACGTCAGCGTGTTATGATGAAGTGCCTCCAGCTCATCTCGGCTCATCTGCATAAGATTCTGAAGGTAAGATTGGAGAAAGATTTCTTGGCTATAATAGACAAGGTTACGAGTTAGCAGCGTAATTCCCTCATCAGAACGGCTGAGAGCAATTAAGGGGGGATAATCTTGATTATCTACCGCATAGTGAATGATATTCTGAGCCAATTCTATGAGACTAGTAACTACCTTCCGCCGAAGGGGAGGGCGAATGCCTTCCTCAGCAAGGAGCTTATCTAAATTCCTCACTATAATAGGTAGAACCTCCATGTCTAGAGGGCCTTCGTGGCGGAACAGGAGTCTATTCTCATATGAAACGGTCATCTACAATAGTACAAAAGTATGAAAAAGTTTGCTTATGGGAGGAGTGTCATCCCGTAAGCCGCTAAGGCCACTTCTTTTACTCCACGAAGCTGAAAGGTAGGAATTTGGAGAACATATACTTTGCCAGGAGCTCCTGATAACCCCTCTGTGTAATGATGCGGCGGATCTGTTCCAGCTAAGTTTTCAAAAGAGACAAAAAGCTGATTCTTTATAGGATCTACGGCGATTCCTCTAGGTAGGTGCCCTGTATTATAGATATGCGTAAGCAAGCGTAGATTTTCTGTATCAATCACAGCGATAGCCCCGCGCTTTTCGCCTTGAAGAGGAGGAGCAGCCGCTTTAAGACAGGCTACATAGAGTAGTCCCCGATGATAAGCCATTAGTTTGGGAGCTGCTGCCGTGGGTATCACAGCTACCAAACTATCATTGAAGCGACTAAATACCCGCACTTCATTAGATGCATCACAAGTTACAAAGTAAAACTTCCCTGTGGGTTCTGCAAGTATTTGGTAAGGGCCCCACCGTGTATCTGACTGCGGCACACCTCCCCTCTCAAGAGGAATCTGTGTAAAATCTACGAAGCTATTCCTACTGGGAGAAATTTCCACTTTGGTAATATAGTTGCCATTATTCGCTGTAACATAGGCATACCGAAAATCAGGAGTAAGCCACAATCCATGCGGACGAGCAATGATCTGGCCCAAGGGGTCTCTAAGCTCATCTAAGATTATAAGATTTTCGGCATCTATCAGCGTAAGCTTTACAGGGGCTGTGGTGGTAAAATGCGTAATGACTGCATGGCGACCATCAGGACTGAACTCAATATGAGCCGGATCGGCACCCACTTCTAATCGTCCTACCTTTTCGTAGGTATCAGTGCGATACTTTTCTATAGCCGCTCCTGATATAAGAGTTACATACAAGTACTTCCCATCTGGTGAGACCTGTACATAGTGGGGGGCTTCCACTACGCGAGGAAGCGCTCCCACGGGGATATAGTACATAACTCCATAAGTGTCTAAATCAATCACGGCTATAAGGTCGCTCCCCGAGCTACACACAAAAGCCTTGCGGCGCCCATCATGCATACGATGTGCCCAGGGCAATTCACCTTTGGCATTACGCGCTCCCTCTATTATCCACTGGCGCAAAACCTCAATCTCCCCCCTAGAAAGTAAGTTGCTACTATCAGGCGTAGGCGGCGGCATAAGCGGCACCGCAGTAGGCCCTAATTCAGGATAGCGATTGATATGCCATAGGAGGTGAGACCAATCGGGATTGCCTGGTACCACAGGGGTCAGTTCACCTCTATAGGCATAAAAAAGGCTATCCCAAGAGGCGAGATTTATTTTAGTCCCTACCCAAGAAGGGTTAGAAGAAGGCGCGCCCCCGTGCCCACGGGTATAACCCCCTTCATAGTTAGCCGCCCTATGACAACCGGCACACCGCTGAACAAGAATCTGCGCAACAGCTGGAGGAAAATTACTTCTCTTGTCTAAACTAATCTCCTCTATCCTTCTACATCCCCAAAGTAGTATGATCCCCAAACCTAAACCCCTAAGCGCACGCATTTTCTACCCTAAGATACACTCCTC
>JANXCJ010000044.1 GCA_025060275.1 Bacteroidia bacterium
TTTACCTTGTGCATTGAGAATATAAAAAACCAAAAAGAAAGCAGTGGAAACCACAAGGGGCATGCCTAACCCCCCTTTCCGAATCACACTCCCTAAGGACACCCCCAACACTAAGAAAACTACAGAAGCTAAAGGATAAGCAAACTTATAATACCATTCCAGCTCATACCTCCATACCGTCTCATTTAGATGCCGCAGACGCTGTGCATGGTATTCTGCGAGGCTTCTCTCCCGTCTGATGAGATTATCCGTTTGCATATGTAAAGCTTCAGAGAGGGGGGGCTCACTCAAAGTCAGCGTATAAGCTCTCGGAGAAGGCAAAACACTCTGTAGCACATTCATAAATTCCTTCTGAGCCGACTGCGTTAGCTCTACGAGACTATCAATCGCACCTCTCAAAGCTCCTATGGAAAGCATGTACTGATGCCCCGCAAAAATCCTTTCATCTGAACGCTTGAGCCCCAAGCCAGACATATCTAAGCGAAGTATAAGCGTATCAAAACAAGCTTGTATCCATGCAGGTGGCTGTTTAGGCTTAATGGAGGTCTCGTACTGGCAACCGTGATAAAGGGTAAATACGAGAAACAACCATTTAGCATCTATAAAGATTTCCCCGGAATCTGCGGTGATAGTCTTGTCTATATTGCCTTCCGGCGCATATTCATATATCAGAATGTCCTTTACTCGTTTCTCCCCCTCCAGCTTGCCTATGCGTATAGCATACCCATCAATCCAGCGGTTGAAGAGTCCCGGCTTGAGCGCTAGGGCAGGACGAGCTTGTTCCATATCATATAGAAGCGTATAGAGTTTGAGATTCGCCTTCGGTACCCAATACCACGAAAGTACACTTGTCATAATAAAGCAAAGGAGCCCTACAAAAAGAATAGGCCTTAGAGTGCGTACAAACGACACTCCTCCGCTTTGGAGCGCTGTGAGCTCAAGCCTTTCACCTAAATTCCCCATTGTGATAAGTCCCGCCATCAAAAGCCCCATAGGAAGTGCCAAAAGCACCAAAGAAGCACAGGCATACAAAAAAAGCTCTACTAGAACAGCCGTAGGAAACCCCTTCCCTAAAATATCCTCCTGATAACGGGAGAGAAATTGAATCACAAGTATTACAAGTGTAGTGCTAAAGCTGGCTAAAAAAGGACCTGTGAAGCTGACAAGGATATACCTATCTAAACGCTTTATACCCATACCTCAGCCAAACTGGCATAGGTAGGAACTTTCGCCTCTATTCTCTCACCACGCAGAAGGTATAGATATGGGAAATGCTGGGACAACTCACCAGACTTAGCATGACGGAAATAAAGCGGCTCCCCTATACGCAAAAAGGAGGGCGGATTAGGAATATATACAGGTGTCTGTATTTCTCCAGCACCCTCATGTTTGAGGAAACGCATATGAGGAGGCAACCAGGGCTTAGGAAGCTTTTCACTGCTTACAGCGCCAGAAGCTATGTAACCACCACCATGACAGGTATAAATTTCTTCTGCAGGGCGGCGTACAATTTCAAGGCTAAAACCTGCAGCCGGCATAAAACTTACCTTCTCATAATAGTCAAATAGAGCAGGTGCAAAGAAGGCAGAGCCTGCCGTAACCTCTGTTACCACAGGGTCCTTTGCTGTCTCTGACAAACTTCCCGTCCCTCCCCCATTCACGAACTGGAGGGAAAAGCCCATCTCCTTTAGCGCTTCTACCACGAGCCTCCGCTTTTCTACCACTTCCTGCCAGGATAACCCTTTCAAATAGCGTAGAAGCAAACCTTTCCATCCTATTCCTTTATCTCCAACCCCAGCAATCTGGGCCTCATAAGCCATCATACCTACCACCTCTACCCTATCCAACCTACGAAGTACCTGAGCAAAGCGCACAACTTCCTCCACTGAACGAAGGGGAGACCGGCGTACCCCGAAATAAAGCCAGCCCCAATCTGACGAAACATCTATATCCAAGCATAGAGAGGCCTTGTAAGAAGTACCTTGAAAGGTATGATGTAAGGCTTCTGCTTGCTCTATAGAGTCTACCATTGCCACCGCCTTCTTACCCATCCTTACAAGCTCTAAATATGCAAGCTGCTCAGCGGGTTGAAAAAAGGGGTAGCCTATTACAAAGTCATCTAATCCTTCTCGAGCAAGGTAAAGCGCTTCGCGCGCACTCATACAGAGAAAACCGCAAAAACGCTCACTCAACTGCCGAATGTACTTAAGAAGGTATAGACAGCGAATAGACTTAGTAGCAATCCGAATAGGGAGCCTCCCCGCATACTCTAATACCTTCTGTGCATTTGTTTCTAAGGCTTGCATATCCACGAAGGCAGCAGGGCGAGGTATCTCTCGCAGAGCCATCGTATAGCGGAGATAATTATCCTCCCATTTCACACTTTCAAATTTAGTGGGCAACTTCCAGCAGAGCCTCCCAGATTTGCTGAACACATCTTGACCAAGTAAACTGTCTCACATGCTCTTGTCCGCGAGCTATGCGGACTTGCCTACATGTAAGGGGCTCAACCAAGGCCTCCCTTATACCCTTCGCAATATCCTCAGCATCATAAGGATTTACATAGAATGCAGCTTCGCCTCCTACCTCTGGTAATGAGCTCACTCGGCTGATAACTACAGGCACTCCGCACGCCATAGCTTCCACCACTGGATATCCAAACCCCTCATAGAGCGAGGGATAGACTACTACAGCCGCTGCTCCATATAGCTCAGCCAATTCCCTATCCGAAACAGAAGATAAGAATATTAGCTCTTGCTTAGTGCGGAGTCTATTATATGCTTCTTCAATTTCTCTCTTACCAAACATAACTCTACTGACAAGTATGAACCTAAGCGGGTCCGTGTAGCTCTCTCGCAAAATATCGTAGGCTTGAAGGAGCCTCACGGGGTTTTTTCGGGGGTGAAGGCTACCTACATAAAGGATGTAGGGAACTCCCTGGGTGTAACGCTGCCGCACTGAAAGAATATCCTCAGGCAGAAGAGGTTTGAAAATTTCTCCATCGCATCCATTATACACTATGCGGATACGGGTAGTATCTGCATCAAAGAGCTCTAGAAGATCATTCTTCACAGAAAAGCTATTTACGATAAGTAGCTTAGCCTTTTCTATAACAGTCCAAGTAGTTCGCATGTAGAAGCGATACCAGTCCTTAGGAATATGTTCAGGGTAGCGTGCAAAACCTACATCATGAATAAAAGCCACAGTAGGGACCCGATCTGCCACTTTACGAGAAACCTGAGCATATGTCGCAAAAAGCACCTTTGGTTTATGGCGACTTACATACCAGGGCATGCTATAACGCCACCATACTTCATATAATATCCAGTGACGGGTAGGGGGAGGTAGAATAATAGAGCGCTGATTGGGCCCAAAATGGTATATTGGAAGAGGTTTCCTATCAAAAAGCAAATCAAATTCTACCTCGGGATGAAGCTTTATAAGCCTAGAAGCTACCTCACGGGTGAAACGCCCAAAACCCTCTAAGTGCGGCAGTAGGAACCGGCTATCTATGGCGACTCGCATGAATCCATAGCCGAAACACCCCTGTTATCCACGTCCAAAATATAAAAAGCCCAATAGCTGCAGCAATTCCCATACCACTCGCCCATGGACCTAAATTGTAAAAAGTCAGCCCCCATAAGCGATACCAAGGACTCCCAAGCGCACTAGCACATGGGTAGGAGGCAAAAAAGGCGACACCTTCGCAAAATGAAAAGTAAAGCCGATACCCTGAAGGAGATAGCTCGCAGCTAAGCCTAATGTAGCCCCTACCCCTTTCAAGGCAGGAAGAGAAAGCAAGCAAGTTATGCCATTGAGTAGGGCAGAACCTACCACCCACCAGAACGCCACCCACTCATACCCCAAAGCTGTGAGGTAAGTACTGTAAATGATAAAGATACCATTTATCATAAGAGGCACAGACATGACCTGAAGGATTTGACTCATCTGATCTATTTCTTGAGGGGTGCTATGGGTAAAAAGCACTAGGAAAAGTTTAGGCTCTCCTATGAAGATACCTCCTACAAGAATGAGAGGGAGGGCAGCGACAAGATGCCCCCACACAAAAGTACGCGGAAGTTCTGGGCTCCTTTGAGGACCAAGCTGGGCAAAGCGCGCAAAGAAAAGCGGCATTACTATCCATAGGTACATCATCGCCGCAGAGAACCACCTATAAGCCCCACAGTATAGGCCGTTTTCGTAAGCTCCTAACCAGCGTTCTAAGAGAATTTGATTCAAGCGTTCATTTACAGCGGAAGCGTAGCTAAGAAGGGCAAAAGGGGTCATATGCCGAAATACTTGCCACAAAACTTGGGTGTTACGCTCCCAGCGGGGTATGCCATAGCGGCGCCATACCCATACCCCTGCTAAACTAGCGGAGGTTATCCCCGCCAATACAAGGATACTCACGTAAATGTCATCCTTTAGAAATTGCCAAGCTAAGAAGATTAGAAGCACTACTATTGCTTTCTCCACAGCAGAGAGAAGAGCATCTATACGAAACTGCTGCGTACCTTGAAAGTAAGCTCGGAAAAACTGTATATAGCTTATGCTGAGTTGATAGAGAACCAGAGCAAATAACCATAGGAGTTGCTTTTCCCTATACCCCAGAATCCAGCCAAGCCCTAAAAAAAGAAGTAGAGTGAATAGCGTCAGCCATACCTTTAGAGTAAGGGTGGAAGCGATAAGAGAGGGGTAGAGCCGAGGTTGCTGAGCCATCTCACGCGTAATCAGAGCGTAAAGCCCCCAGTCACCAATAGCAATAGCCCATTGTCCCAACCCTAAAAGCGCCCCTATAAGTCCATAAGAAGTATGCCCAATCCGATTTTGAACAAGATTATCTGCTAATATCCAGAGAGGCTTAGTGATAAGGTTAGCAATAAGGGTTATAATTATGTCTCTGTGGAATGTTTTCATTCCACAGAAGGATAACCCCCCCGTAGATGATTCTTCACTACCGCCCAGAAGCTCTCTAAAACCGCCCCCATTCCAAAATGCTTGTATAGAATTCTCGTACGCTCTATGATATATCGCCTCAGTCGGCGAGCAGAAACACCTCCAATCAGATAGCGTATCAGCACCTTCCCACTATCATAGGTAGAGAGAGGCTGCTGGAGCAGCCGGATAGTCCAGTCTAAGTCTGCTGCTAAAGTATAAGAGAGATCATAGAGAGGGGCTTTCTCTCGCCTCACAAATAAGGCTTGATGACATATGCTCATACCCGTGCGAAAATGAGAAACTGAGAGCTTTCCATGAGGATAGGGACGCGCTCTCCGCTTACTGCTGAGAATCTGCCCCTTCTCATCTACATAACGATGATCCCCATAGAGAATATCCATCCCCTCAGGTCCGTCAGAAAAAAGCCTCTCCAAGGTACTTTCATCCCAGAAGCTATCACCCGAATTGAGAAACACGACGTACTCACCTCGGGCCCTCTGCAACCCTTTATTCATTGCGTCATATATCCCCTTATCTTTCTCGCTTATGACCTGACCTGCAGGAGCTTTAGCAAGGTATGCCTCTATCATATTCAAAGTCCCATCCGTAGAGCCTCCATCTACAAAAATGTGCTCCCACTGTCGCCAGCTTTGATTAGCTGTACTTAGCAGTGTAAGAGGCAGTGTAGACTCAGCTTGATAAGTAACAGTAATGATAGAGAGCCGTGGCCCCATCCCCTCCGAACTTATTGCCTGTCGCTTTCCGCTCTTGCCGGCTTACCCCCTGGATAAAGTGCATAAATATCCCGAATAATATGGGGTGGCAATAGCCCCTCTAAATGCCCATGAAAGCGAATTATCTCCTTCACAAGCGTAGAAGAGACAAAAGAAGTCTGGGGGCTGCTTAGAAGGTAAAAAGTTTCTATGCTTGAGTCTAGATATTTATTGAGTAAATCTATATTTCGCTCGTATTCGTAATCCGGTGCGGAGCGCAAGCCACGAAGAATAAAGCGAGCATTCACTTTATTAGCGAATTCAACGGTTAGTCCTGTATAAATATGTACCTTTACCCGAGGCTCCTGCGCAAAAGTCTCCTGTATCCAGCTATAGCGCTGCTCGGGGCTAAACATCGCTTGCTTGGAGTTATTTACACCAATGCCCACGATTATCTCATCAAACAGGGCAAGCCCTCTCTGAATAATTTCTATGTGCCCATTTGTAATAGGATCAAAACTTCCTGGGAAAAGCGCTCTCTTCATGGGGCATTAGTTTAGCGAAAGGCGCTACGATTTTGGGCAAAGAAAGCCGCATAATCGTGCATACGCTTCTGAGTAAATGCTGTCCTAAAATTAGACTGAGAAATGGGGAAAAAGTCCTGGGGGAATTTGAGCCCCAACTCCTTGTACCACTCTTCCTCTTCAATCGTCCGAATGTAGGCTTCCGCACTCCGATAGTCAGGAAACTGCGCTACATAGGCTAAATGATGAGAGTTATTGTAAAGAAAAACTACGAGACTAAGACGCTGATCCCCGAAGTACTTTTGATGAGCCTGTGCCAGGCGCTGTTTGAGCACATCACTTACTATTTTCTCCTTAGGAACTAGGAGGGCCACTAAGATAGGCTCACCAGCCCGGGCTTGGGTCATAAAGCCCGTGATAGAGGAAGAAGTAGGCTCAGAAAGAGGAGTAGGACCAGGCTGGGACTCAGCAACAAGCGCAGTCTGACCCTTCTCTAAACGCTGTAGCAGCTTCTGGGCGAGAGAAGAGGGAGGAGCTTGCCGATGCTTCTGGATTACTTCTCTAAGAATCGGAATAGCTTTCTCAGCCTCTCCCACATGCACATAAGCGGCAGCGATGAGATATAAAATCGCAGGTTCTGACTCAGTCCCCTGCCACCGCTCTCGCGTAGCTTCCCCAAAAGCTATCACAGTAAGATACTCCTCATGCTGATAGCTCCTAAGAAGAGCTTCATGAATATCTGACTCAGGTGCATTCGTGGAGGTCAGCTTGCCGCCTTGCCTCAGGAAACGAGCATACTCAGAGTCAGGATATTTCTCCAATAGTTCTTTCTTATAGGTTTCAGCTTCTGGACTTCCTATTGCAAGGGCATATAAACCATACAAAGCGGGGACTTGCGCCTCTGTACGATGAGGTAAGCGATGTAGAAGCCACACATACAGAGACTTAGCTGAGTCTGCCCTTCCAAACGCTTCCACGTATAGCTGCGCCAGCGAAAGCACTGAGCCAATAAGAGTATCCTCTAATGCTTTTTTCTGTCCAACAGAGCGAGGAATAGTAGCCCAAATTTGCTTTTTGAGCTTTTCCACCTTCTGAGGAGTAAGTTCAGCTAAATCATCTGGCCATTGGATTTCTGTAGAGTCCTTTTTAGTAGCAATTGGAGAGGTCTCAGTACGAGAAGCTGGCAGAAGCGTACCTTTATTCCTCCGCCGCCAGTGATCCTCATCAGGGCGCTCTCCCCATAAACGCAGGAACTCTTGTCGCCCATTGGAAATCTGCACAGGACTATCAAAATAAAAGCCACTTGCTCGGCTGCTCCCTCCTATGCCGGACTGCTGAAGAAAAGGATTAGGTGGGGAAGGGGAAGCTTGTTGCTCTTGAGCTTGCCTTGCCTTCTCCGCAGCTCTCCGCGAAACCTCAGCTTGGATGTATGCTTCTATTATTCTTTCTTGCTGTTCGGCTGACATTTCTGCTAACAGAAGAACGCTATCCAGCCTGTAAATCTGCGCTCTGAGACGAGCATACTCCTGAAAGCGAGCTTGAACTGCTTTTATCTCTGCTGCCTTAGGATGTCTTTCTTGAATAAGGGCAGCTGCCGTATCAAAATGTTTCTGTGCAGCGGATATATTGTGAAATTTTTCAAAATACAGTGTTCCAGCCTCATAATGTGCTAAAGCCCGAGCAGGGGATTGACCTGCACTACCTGCCTGCTTGTAAGCCCTTAGGGCAGCTTCATACTGTCCCTTCTCTGCATAAATCTGCCCTATACGATAGTAAATCTGATCCCTATAGTCTTCGTAACGAGAGCTCTGAGCCATCCTCTCCAGCCGACGAATGAGCCGAGGGTCTCTTGCCCCCCGAAGAAGACTAAGCTGAAATTGAGATTGAAAGGTGAGGGCATTCGTTACATTTATTTTGTAAGCCTTTCTAAAATATTCCTCCGCTAACGCAGGTTTATTCACATGAGCATAGAGCTGTCCTAAAAGGAAAAATGCTCGGGCCCTACGCAACCGTGTATCCAGCTTTTTAGCACTTCTCTCAAGAAAAGGGATAGCTATCTCAGGCTGTCCCTTGGCTATCAGAGTCTGTGCTAATAAAGCTTCCATTTGGGGCTTGCAATCTTTGATTGCTTTTGAGGGTAGGGAAAGAGCTTCTGTTAAGCGGCTCTCCGCCCGATAAGGGTTCTCATCATGCAGAGCAAGATAAGACTGCCACCAGAATATGTGAGGCTTGAGGGGAGTATTAGGAAAAGCACTCAGCACATAGCTAAAATTGAGCTCCGCATTGGGTAGATTGCTTCTCAGGAGCCAGCACTTGCCAATTAGGCTTCTGCAATCATCTATGTATCTGCCATTTTTGTGCCTAAAGATTATGACTTCACACTTTTTTGTTGCCTCTTCTAAGCGGGCATATTGGCTACGTGCCACAGAGGGCTCTATGAGGGGAAATACACGAATAAAGCCCTCAGTGGGCTCTGGCGTAGCTAACTCTATCTCGCGCTGGGCAAGCCGAAAGCGCTGCTCTGCATGATAGTATCCGTTAAAGTATGAAACAAAGGTGTGCCATGTTCGTGAGATAGCATTATTTCGTTCTGCACTACAACTAAGCAGAAGAGCTATTCCTGCAAGTGATGCAGCGCGCCCCATGAAGAGAAAGCTTCTATGTCAAAGGTAGCAGTTAGTTAGCAAAAAACATGAGAAACTCCCTCCTTTTCTCACTGAACCCAACTATGGCTTATGAGGTACTTGCCTCATTTAGGTTTTTTCGCGGAATTCTCTTAGCTATATCCTAATCTCTATCGTCACACCCCTACTAATACGCGCCCAGCTAAACACTCCTTCAAAAAATTTTTGCTTCTCCATAGGTTTTATCAAGTCTTTGACTATCCCCAATCTTCTGCTAATCACCTAATAAGAGAGTTTTATGCTCTTGAGTTCTAAAAGCAAAAGCCATCTAACTAAAAATAAAACTTTCTTTTTTTCCGCCTATATTAGGAAGAAAATAGTTTCCCTACAATTCCTTGCATTACACAAAGCTCTCTTTAGGTCCATCTTAGGCCCCTTGTATTTCTATACTGATGATACTAAGGGATTCCTGCTCATTCCTCTGCAGGCTTTTCTAAAGTAATATGCCACAGGCGCCGACCCATTACCACCACAAAGTAACGCCCTGCTGGATATCCTCGCAGGCTAACAAAAAGCTCGCGTGCATTAGCCCAGCCACCCCGTAGGCAATGTCCCATAACATCGTAAAGTTGCCATTCATAACCTTCCTCTGCCTCCTTAGGCAAGATTAGACACGGCTGCGCTGAAGGATTAGCTATAACTCGCATTTCGCTGTTAATTACGTCCTTGAATTGAGAGCTAAGTTGCTGGTAGGCTAGCGGTGTGCAGCCAGCCCCCCTATGCTCACATACAAGAGTTATAAAGAAATCCGCCATGCCCCCACCGTGATTAGGCTGATGAGGAACGCCAGGGGCAGATGGAGGCGTAGAAATAGGACCAGGTCCACTGATACTATAAGTGATGCCTGCCAGCAAAATGTAACTAGGGGAACAGATGGCTACACCAGAGGGACTATCATGATCACCCCCTCCATAATAAGTGCCCCAAATACGCCCCCCTGCGGAAGAGAATTTAGCTATGAAGGCGTCCCACATCCCCCCAAGAGCTGGTTGATGCGAACCCGCCGTAGCAATGCATTCCACACAAGCGGTGTGGAGAGTAGAAGTAGCACCTGCTAAATACACAGAGCCGAGCGCATCCACTGCACAGACCATCCCCTCTTCATCTCCAGGTCCTCCGTAATAGGTTCCCCATAGACGCTGCCCTACGGCGGAGAATTTTGCTAAGAATGCATCCCTACCACCACCTCCAAATGTCATCTGATGTCCTCCTTGGGCTATACAATTAGCACACGAAGTCCTAGTCGTACCTGCTAAATACACTGCTCCATTGGCATCCACTGCGCAGTCAAAACCATAATCCAAATCACTACCACCGTAATAAGTCCCCCATAAACGCTGCCCTGTGAAACTTGCAAAAACTTAGCCAAAAAGGCATCGTATATACCTCCATAACTAGGCTGGTGAGTCCCTGGGGTAGCGATGCACCCATTACAATTAGGACTATTATGAGACGTAGCTGTACTATCTGCCAAGTACACGGCACCATTTCCATCCACTGCACAACCATGCGCTCGTTCTGGACCACTGCCACCATAGTAAGTGCCCCAAAAGCGGCTTCCCGAAGCTGTAGAGAACTTGGCTAAAAAGGCATCCGGGCCCCCTCCGTAGGTAGGCTGATGTGTCCCTGGTGTGCCTATGCATCTTTGACACTGTGGATGATTATGAGGAGTGAGGGTCTCGCCTGCCAAATACACACCCACCACTTCCATCTACTGCACAAGAAAAACCATAGTCTGACATGGGCCCACCGTAGTAAGTACCCCATATACGCACACCTGAAGGTGAAAACTTGACTAAGAAAGCGTCCTCCTCTCCAGCCAATGTTGTTTGATGACCCCCCTCTGCTATACAATTCTGACAAGGTGGTGTATGCGGTGTACTTGTATAGCCCGCCACATATATAGCTCCATCTCCATCCAGCACACAGGCATGACCTACATCTCGCCTAATTCCCCCATAATAGGTAGCCCACAGTAGCTGCCCAGAAGGGGAAAATTTAGCTAAAACCGCATCGCCCCACGGAAATTGATCATCCCCAATCTGTGTCTGATGAGCGTTAGCGGTTGCTATTTGTGTAGAGGAAAAGGTAGTACCTGTGAAATACACATTACCTGCTGCATCAGTAGCTATACCTCTATGGCTCCATCCCGTTCCCTCATCAGCCTCCCCACCATAGTAAGTGCCCCACACCCTCCCCACAGTAGGGTCTATACGAAGGGGTTCATCCGGACGCCGACCTTCCACCCAAAAACCCACTTCTGAGCCTTCTATTCTCCAGCCACAGCGTACTGAGCGATTTCCAGCCCATGCTAGAGGCACACCCTGCTCTAACTCCCCTAAGGGTGTGCGCAAAACTAATCTTCCTTCCCGTAGCTCTAAATCCGCGCCATAAACACGCATTCGTATCGTGGAGGGGTCCACCCCACCTCGCAACTCGAAGTCATATTCTAATTCACCCCGCTCACCATGATAGAATACTACATCTACTCCTTCCCACACCCCTTTGTACCGCACCCGCTCATAACTGCGTACGAATAAAGCCGGAGCCACCCCAAATGGCATATTGTAGAAATTTTCATAGCTCGTTAATTCCTTTTCTGGAAACACCTTTGACGATTGGCACCCCACAAAGCTCACTTCTACACGGTACAAAATGATAGGCTTTTCCCGTCTAATCTCCCAATCCCCACCCCGAAGAGGAGAATAAGATGACGGAGAAGAAACTACATTATCACGCTGAAGACGCATAAGCTGAAGGATGAAACCATCTGAACGCAAATGATAGACCACTCCGCCAGCCTCTCCGCTAAATAATATATCCCACCGAGGTTTCCACTCCTGATCCCGCACCTGTCCCTTATTCTCCCGAAAATACGCTTGTCCTTGTCTTAATCCGACAGAAGTATAAACACCTTGCCCTAAGCCTAAGGTAAATTTCATTAACAAGCTTATAGCTATCACAGCGGCTCGCATGCCACAAAAATAAAATTTACGCCCTCAGTCTCCTTTTAGATTCTACTGCTACCCCTTGAACCTACTTGCTTACACCTCACTAATAAACCAGCCAGTGGTATCTACCTACCTTTCCATAAGACTTTTATGTGGCAACTCTGAGCTTTCGCTTATTTTCAAAACCTACTCTCCTAAGCCCTATAAGAATAAATTAGGTTAGGTTGCACTCTGTCCTTGAAAACACAGTACGCCCACTTTCATCCCTACTCCTAAATTCACTCCCTAAGCTCTTGACACCAGATGTCAACAAAGGAAAAATCCTAAATTACATATGCAAGAATTAGCATCCCAAGACGATCATTTCAGGTCAACAACCTTTGTCTTGTGAACACTTGCCGTAGGCGCTAAGATTATGGCAAAATTAGCAAGCGTCTCGTTCCTAAACCTTGCGTGTCCCCTAGGATATACATACCAGAGCTTAGTCCCTCCAGACGCTCTCTATACACCTCTCCAGCATTTAGAGACCACGAACGCAGAACACGACCATATAAATCGTACATGACTATATTTACAGAGTCAGTTGCGCACAATTCAATCCAACCTTCTTCAACGGAGAATGAGGCTCCCCATGATTCCCGAGGAGACTCTTTAGGTTCATTCATCTTTATTTCATATGCTAAAGGGCTACAACCTGACCCATCATGCTCGCAGAATAGTACCAAAAACTCATCCTCACCTCCTCCCCCATGAATAGGCTGGTGAGGAATACCAGGAGCC
>JANXCJ010000045.1 GCA_025060275.1 Bacteroidia bacterium
ATTTGATGAAATAGGACAGGAATATCCTGATATTGAGAAAGAGCACTGGATCATAGATATAGGCACTGCGAAATTAGCAGATACACCTGAGCAGTTTGATGTGGTAGTTACCCTGAATCTGTATGGAGATATTCTATCAGACATGGTAGCTCAAATAGCCGGTTCAGTAGGATTGGCTGGCTCAGCCAATATCGGACCCTCAGTAGCCATGTTTGAGGCTATCCACGGCTCCGCACCCCGCCGGGCAGGACAAAATCTTGCGAACCCCTCTGGCTTATTACACGCAGGTATCATGATGATGGTACATATTGGTCAGCCTCAAGTTGCAGAGCGGGTTCATAACGCATGGCTCTATACAATAGAGGAAGGATATCACACTTATGATATTTACAGGGAAGGTTCTTCTCGCCAAAAGGTAGGCACTAAAGAATTTGCTCAAGCTGTAGTGCGAAACTTAGGCAAAGAACCTCAAAAGCTCCGCCCTGTTCAGTATGTTCAGGAAGGAAGATCAGTAACTTCCATTAAAATTCCCGCATACGAGCGCAACCACCGTCCTAATAAGGAGTTAATAGGTGTGGATATCTTTGTAGAGTGGTTACCGGGACATCCTCATGAGCTGGCAGAAAAAATTCAGAAGGTACTTCCCTCTTCTCTCAAACTTACAATGATTTCTAATAGAGGCACTGCTGTGTGGCCTAATACCCTAGAAGAGACCTTTTTAGTAGACCACTGGCGCACTCGGCTGATAAGTGCAAATGGAAACCCCATCTCTCCAGAGGAGGTAATCAAAGCTCTAAGAGGCTATCAGGAAGCAGGCTTAGGCTTCATAAAGACAGAGAACTTATACCGCTTTGATGGTGTTGAAGGCTTCTCCAAAGGGCAGGGAGAATAATACTCCATAACACACTGAGGATTAGTTACCTACCTTGCTTCTCTAATACCAAAAGGTAAGTTTTATTTTCATTCGTTTTCCCCTTCAATCTCTAGTCTTTCTAACTTGTAAGTAAATCTAGCCATCCATAAAATACATGTAAAATACATAGGAGATTATCAGTCTATAATCAGGAAAGATGTACAGACCTGCTGGAAAGCATTTTGCCACATGAGCCTGTATACTCCTGCGGGTAAGGTAAGCGATAGTTCCTCCACTTCTTTTGAGACATACCTCTCAATCACTTTTCGGCCCTCTTGGTCATATACTGCTACGTAGGAGGAACTTCTGTAAGGAAGTCTTATAAAAACTGTTCCTTGCGAAGGATTAGGATACACATGGAAGTGAGCAGCCTCAGAATATAAATAGCTTTGGAGGGGCACTACTTTCACGTACAGTGTGTCTCTTTCCTGACAATCGGGGGTTTGGGTCAGCAGTTCTACCATGTACAAGCCACGAATTCCCCACTCCCTCTCGTAGGAGGGGCCATTGTACCAGTCTATTAGCACACCTCTATTATCCCAAACAAACCATGAATAGCTTGCCCCTGAAGCCACTGCCTGAGCTGAAAGGGTATGATAACCGAAAGACAGAACAAGAGTGTCTCCATTAGATCGGGGAAAACCCTCATACACAATAGTAGCATCTATATTAGGTAGAATAGTAAGGACCAAAGTATCCCTCTGCAACTGCGGCTGAGCACAAGGTTGAGAAGGGTCCCTCCTTGCCTCTACTACGATTGTATCTACTCCTATGGGGAGGGAAAAATTCGCCACAGAGTCTGTGTGATTAGGCAAAATCTGTCCATTCAAATACCAACTGTATGCAGTAGCTCCCCTAACCCCTGCCCTAAGTGTAACACCTCCTTCGCTATAGCATATGCTTCTATCTTCTCCTAGATTAGGTTTAGGAAGGGGCTGCTTATACGCTTTAATCCTAAGTAAGAACCGTCCTATCTCTCGTAGGGTTTCACCCTCCACGGCTATGAATAGATTCTCACCAGCAGGGAGGGAGAGGTACGCTCGAGTAGGCTGCGTATAGTCTTCAAATGAGTTTGAATTGCTCAAGTGTGCGCCAATTGCCACTATGCGAGAAGTATAAGCGCCTGGCACTGACTCTCCTGGACAGTCTAACCGAAGGCCCTGATCCCTATCTGTAAGTGTATCCCACAAGCTAAGAAGATGGAGACGCGTGTCAAAATCAGTTATCCCACTACATAAATCCACCTCTATAGAATCTAAACACTCAGGCAAAGTAAGATGGAAAAATAGGTCTGCACTTCGCGAAGCCTCAGAGTATATCTCGGGGGTAAGAATATCTGTAATGCCCGGACCTAAAAGAGAGTCCTGATGTATGACCTCCCATATTCCATCACCGATATAATTCAAAGAGAGAGAAATAGCATTAGCGGGACGATTGCCGGGGCGATCCGTCAGCTGGATGATCACAGAAGCGGAGGTATCAGGTGATCCGCCACAGCTTCCCAGCGGAAAAGCCGCAAGCCTATAAATCACCTGAGATGGAAACAAAGAAGAAGAAGGCAAAGGAAGTGTAAGTGGAAATTGGGACGCTAAGACGGAATGAGATTGCCATGTTAGACCTCCATCCAAGCTCCACATAAGAACTATCTCTCCTGCCAAAGCAGAAGCATCGGGCACAGAGAAGGTTATAGCCTCACCACTCATCCCAGAGAGCCGAGAAGGAATAAGAGGTTGAGAGAAAGGCATTGGACAGGGATAAACTTTTCCTGCTAACTCGTCGGCCCCTATGTCAGGTGCGCTGCCGGGATCATCACTACCTCCCATGGGGCGAGCCTCCCCATCACAATCTTGAGAAGTAACGAGCGGCACAGGACCCGCATTAATCCCCTCCCATGCGGAGGAAGAGCTTATATGAGGGGTCTCTGCACTGACAAAAGGCACACCTCCCTGCACGCTAGCCCGAGAAAAAGCCTCTTGACCTGTGAAAGCTCGCCATTCGGCGAGGCTACCTATATACCTAACCTCATCTCCCCATCCCAACCGACACAAGAAAGTTCGCTCAAGCACAGGTCCTTGAATAAAATAAAAGTTATTCTGCAGTGTAAAGCTACTCCACTGGATATAAGCAGGGTTCTCCCAAAAAATGATTCCACAGACCTCTTTGTAATCAGGCTTAGGAGCACTGCTGATTTGAAGCGTATTTTGGATTAGATTCCCACTCATTTCCACCCCCCCTCTTATATTTTTTCCCACGATAATCCCAGCCGCAAAGCCATCCCTTGCCCAAGGTGCCGTTGTTTCAGCCGCGCCACTGAGATGTATGGTATTGTGCCTCAGTGTAAAACTTCCCGTTACATCTGGGTTCGGGGCACTTTCAAGGAGAATCCCTGCAACAGCATAAGAACTACTTCCCGGGATACTTTCATCTGCCCCCCCCACCAAGTTAGCTATGAAATTATTTTCTATGAGACAGGAGGTAGAGCCGTAACGAGATTCCCTTATTACATGGATTCCCACCGCTCCATATCCCTCAGAAGAGAGGCTCCGAAGGTTATAAATGCGGTTAGCCCTTACTATGACATCATACCCATACTCTATTCGGAAGGCTACAGGGGTAAAATTCTCTTCCTCCCATGCACCGTAAGCTATGTTATTTTCTACTGTAAGTGTATAGGGATAATAAGCATAAAGAGCATTTCCACCTCTACCCCAGGCACTATCTCCTTCAGAAGCCACTGTAGTGGGGTATCCAAAGGTGTTGTTCAAGAAGCTTACGTTGGTAATAGGGCCCCAACCCCATGCTAGTAGAGCAGCACCATACTGTGCAGCCCTTAGGGTGCAAGCAGAGACACTTAAATTAGACACAGCAGATACGACGGGTTGAAGGGTAACACTCACGCTATCTCCCACATAAAGAGCCACTTTGGTACCTCGCCTAGAGTATCCTTCTAAAATGCAGCTGTCTATACGAATATGAGAAACAGGAGCTCCCTCCCTTGGTACTATACCTATGACTCCTGTGAGAGCTGTGGTGTCTCTGAGACTTTTTAGCCTAAGCCATCCCCGCCCATTCAGAGTGAAATGCTGAACTCCGCCTAAAATTCGCAATACAAATTGACCTCCCCTCCACTCTGCTTGTGGGGAGGTAGCAATCGTCACGGGGGTATCTGCCTGTACAATAACCTCACAGTTTTGACACACATACGGCTTTACCAAAATCGTAGAAGGCTCGGAAGACGGGTTATAAGGCGAGACAATATGTAGTCTTACGGTGCCCTGAGCCCCAGCCATGGCAAGCTCATCAAACGCCGTTTGAAGCGTAGCAAAAGAGCGCCCAGCAATGCTTGTGAAACCATTGATGTAATACGTACCTGACAACTGAGCCCAAAGCAGGGAAACAGGAATCCATCCCCACTTGCGCATACCTCAAAGATAAAGTAGAAGTACCCCCCTCAACCTACTAAACTGAACGTATCGGCACTGCCCATAGAGACCCTCCACTATCTGATTCATTGTGTAGGGCTTTTATAGTATATCCTAAACTCTGTAAAGCTTCCTTAACTTTCGCCATTGAGTGGTGTATCCCCATCCAAATGTGAGGTTTGCAATAGCTGAGAATATGCTTAGCACCCTGTAAAACTTCTAATTCTACGCCCTCTACATCTACTTTCATCCAGTCTACACGAGGTAGCTGGAAAAAACGAAATACCTCGTCCAATGAAACCCCTAAGATTTCCCCGCGTTCAGACTCGTAGGGAGAAAAAGAATAACTATAAAAAGCCCCCCAAGGATATAAAGGATGCAGAGCGAGCCGAGTGGCATGTTTCCATGCAGCTGCTCGCAGGGGTATAACCCACTCCGCTGAATTGAATGAAATATTCCTCAAAAAGTATAAGAAATTGTATGGACTGGGCTCTAATGCCACTATTAGTCCTCCTGGCATAACTCTCCGACCCACCGTGAGAGCGAAATATCCTCTATGCCCTCCTACATCCAAGCCTATACTTCCCGGCTTTATAGCCTCCAGCCATTCTGTGGGGAAGTCCAACCGCCAGTTCCATGCTTGTCCATCTAGCCATACTCTTGCCCGAGGTACGTAATACATCCGCCTTTCCAATAGAAAAGGAAAATGTGTAACCCCATATTGCTGATACTCCCGATCTCGGGCCTTGCGTGCTTCTCTCAGGCTTCCTTTCCATAAAGCTAAAAGCGCAGTGAAACCCGCCGAAAAGACCCTATTCGTAAGTAGCGCAAGCGTATCAGAAAGAGTATATCCTCTCCATATCATAGAATTGAGCCCAGAAAAGCGTCTAACTTATCAGGCTCCAAAATCACGTCGGCTGTATCAAATATATCTCTCAGAGAATGAGGTGCCGTAGGTGCCAGGAAATAGTAATGCTCATGAGCCAGCAAACGACTGAAGTTAGCATAGAGGAATTGAGGGGGGGTTCGCCTGACGTGGGACTCACTGAGGACTTCTATAATCTTACTCCCAGACGGCATCCAGAGTAGATTCATATGACCGGAGCCATGTAGGGCTAAGAGGACATTAGCCTGAGAGAAAATCCTGACCTGCTCTGCAAAGGAGAACTCTTCCGCTCTAATTACCATGAAGCCATACTTTTCAAGTATGGGTAATATCTCCCCCTCGTTTACAACCTTACGCCTAGTGGCTTTCTCACGGGATAGGTAAATTCTTTTTCCCTGCGGAGTCCCTCCCCATTGAGAGAGAAACACCTGCCTAAAATACTGCAATTGAGCATATGAGTTAGCCAAACTATCCAGTGCAGGCATGTGGGGCAGGACTAAACGTCGGACAGAATAGAGGAGGTTCCTCTTAAGGGGTATGAGTTTTTTCACACCTAATGCTCTAAGGCTTTCTCTCGTGAAAGGCTGGTATTCTTCAGGGAGAAGTATAGGTAATTCTGTGTATCTCTCCACACTTAGTAGGCGAGGGAGACAGTCTGCAAACCAGTGCGTATAGTTATTAGACCAAGGGTGATGTATGAGTAAGCCTTCTTCTATATCTTCAGCGGACCGCCTCAGGGTAAGTTTTTTGTAAATACCATACCGTTGCCAATAGGAAACAAGATGTGGCCTATCCCAAAAACAGGATTCCCTCAGTAATCGCCATCCCTTAAGGACTATGCCTACTGGCAGTACTGTGGCATTTCTCACATATAGAATAGGTAGAACTCCCCTCTCCAATCGCTGCTCTATCATACAAAACTATAAGCTCCATATTTCAGCATAGTACTGGATGATAGCTTCACGCAAGAAGTTTTCCTCTTCTTGCGGAGACCAAGCAGGTAAGTTTTGAGATAGCTCCCATTTTGGCCACCTATCCCTCATCTCTCCTACTCGGCGGGCATACCCCGCTCTTTCCAGTAATACAAGAGTGCCTAAGTGAATAAGGTCGGCCTTCACTCTTCTTTCATCCCCTTCCGGATAGAAACCTAACTCATTCAGGCCGATGAGGAATAGAAGTGCTTCTATGGAAGGGCGGTTTCCATAGCGCTGAGCCACTTTCGTAAGAAGGTCCTCACATTTCTCTTCAATTGACACGGGGGTCTTCTGGTAAGGATGCAAGAGATGCATACTTTCCGCCCATGTCTATAAGGACACGCTGCCAGAGTATTTCAGGTTCTGTAGTAAAAACATACTCGCAACGAGCGGTAGTGAGTATCCATGCTTTTTGGGCTATTTCGCTCTCCAGTTGACCCGGGGCCCAGCCCGCATAACCAGCAAAGAAACGAATGAAGCTCTCAGGCACATTCCGAGTAGCAAGTAGCGCGCGTAGAGAGCGCAGGTTCAAACTCCAAAATATTCCATTAGCTACCTTCTGACTTTCAGGGAGAGTTTCAATGCTATGAAGCACATGAAGGGTATTCAATCCCACGGGTCCACCCCGAAAAAGCCTATAATCCACTTCGCCAAAGTAATCCGTAACCTCCTTGAGCTTGACAGAAGCAGGACGATTGAGAATAAACCCCAAACTTCCAGCCGCACCATGCTCCACAAGAAGCACAACGGTGCGAAAGAAATTAGGATCAGGCAGGTAGGGTTCAGCTATGAGGAGGATACCTCCCGTAAGCTGCATAGTTCAAAGGTAAAAACTTATAACTTTGTAGTGTGCGGGAGTAGCTCAGCTGGTAGAGCGTCAGCTTCCCAAGCTGAAGGTCGCGGGTTCGAAACCCGTCTCCCGCTCAGGGCAGTAAAGCGTACTCTTTTATAATGAAGCGACTGCTGAGGTACAGCGTGCTGATAAGCGGGCTATTTGGACAAGTTTTAGAAGTTACCTATCGTGTAGAGGTTTCCACAGTAGCAGGAAGTGGAAAAGTGGGGTATAAGGGCGGACCCGCCTTAGAAGCTTCCTTGAACAGACCTAACGGCATCGTGGTAGATAAACTGGGAAACATCTACTTTTCCGATGATGATAATCACTGTGTGCGTAAGGTAACTAAGGAAGGACAGATAGTCTTAGTGGCAGGAAAGCCCAGACAGGCAGGCTTTGATGATGGAGACAGGGAAGAAGCTACTTTCAATAGCCCTCATGGACTTGCTATAGACCCTGCGGGCAATTTGTATGTATGCGATTACCTCAATCATGCTATCCGCAGAATAAGCTCTACAGGGTCTGTAACCACTTTAGCCGGAGGAGAACCAGGCTTCCAAGACGGAGAGGGGAGGCAAGCGAGATTCCTCTACCCTATCGCCATAGTGAGAGATAGTAAAGGAAATCTCTGGATATTAGACGGCGGTAATCATGCCCTTCGAAAAATTACTCCCCAAGGGCGAGTTATCACTATAGCAGGTACAGGTAGCCCGGGTTTCCAGAACGGAGCAGGAAAACATGCCCAATTCAATTCCCCTGTGGGCTTAGCTATTGACAAGCAGGACAACCTCTACATCGTAGATGCAGGCAATCGTTGTATCCGTAAGGTCACTCCTCAGGGAGAAGTAAGCACACTGGTTGACCTCAACTTCCGAAGCTGGACTATAAGAGGGGAATTACTAGGAGGGCTCAGCTTCTCCACGACGGGTGGCGGACATGGTGGAGGAATTGCGGTAGACCCCGACGGAAATCTCTACATTGCTGATGGAGGGAGACATATCGTCTATCAGATCAATACAGCTGAACGTACTGTAGAAATTCTCGCAGGCACTGGAAGGCCCGGCTGGATAGACGGAAATGGTAAGTATGCTCGCTTCTACGAGCCTGTTGAGATATGCCTCGGTGAAAAACCTAATGTTTTTTATGTTTGCGACTACAGGAATGCAGCTATTCGCAGAATCAGCATAGAAAAAATAGAAAAATATAAAAAGCCCTCTCAACGAGATACTCTTTCCTCTCCAACACCTCAGACTATCTCTTTACGCATCCAAGTTATAGCAGAGGAGACAAACGAGCCCCTTTCAGGAGTCCAGATAAAAGCCACCCCAGGACAGAAGGGCTTCCCCCTGACCACTAATCTAAAAGGAGAAGCAGAAACAGAAGTTACAGCAGGCAGCTATGTCCTCACCCTCCATGCAGAGAAAGCAGGATACCTACCTGCACAGCAGTCTATTCAAGTGGAGAAGAGCCCTATTGAGGTCCAATTTCGTCTCAAATCTAAGCCACCAGCTGTCCGTCCTTTTCTCATAAAAGTGCTAGACGAAAACACACACGCACCCTTAGCAGATGTGCAGATAAGGCTATTTAGTGGCGGGAATCTCAGGCAAGCAGGAACCACCTCCAATAAAGGAGAATATTATCCTTCTCTTTCTGGCTCATATGATGTAGAAGCAGAGAAAGAGGGCTACTTTCCTTTCTCTCAGAGGATAGATGTACAGCCAGGAGACTCTTTCACCATTTCACTCAAACCTGCTATAAGCGGCGCTATACTAAGGGAGACCCGGATCTACTTCAAGCCGAATAGTCCTCAACTAGAGCCTTCTTCTTATCCCGCATTAGACCGTATAGCTGAGTTCATGAAAAGAAACCCGACTATACGCCTTCGTGTCCATGGACACACGGATATCGGAGACCCTAATCCCCAGCACAATCAAAGACTTTCTGAAGAAAGAGCCATAAATGTGAGAAGCTATCTCGTTCGCAAAGGCATTTCGCCAGATCGCATAGAAGCAGTAGGTCATGGAAATACCCAACCCATAGCTGACAATAGTACACCAGAAGGACGCGCTCTCAATAGGCGAGTGGAATTTGAGGTAATTCCCTAAATGCGTCCCACCACTGCAGCGATTATTTCCCTTTTCCTTCAGAAGGGCGCTAAGAAATGGCGAATTAATCAGCTTTTAGAACAAGTCCAGCCCCTCATAGATGAAAATCTTCTGGAAATAGAGTTAGAGACTTTACTCTCTGAGGGGTGGCTGGTCAAGGATAAAAAGGGTAGATATAGTCTAAACTTATTGGGTAGAACTTTCACAGGAGAGATACAAGTTCGTCATGAGGAGGCGTACGTAGTTTTGGAGCCCATAGAGCTGCGTATCCTTCTTGGGGACATGCGCAGGCTTCAAACGCTTCCAGGGGAAAAAGTAGAAGTAGAAATCTATGCTGTCTACCCAGAAGAGATATTAGGAAGGATTATCAAGCGGATAGCCCCCTCTCAGCGAAGTTTCGTAGGGATCGTAGAACAGGGAAGAAATGGAAAGCTGTATGTTTCCCCCCAGCAGCCCTTTATACCCATAGATTTTCAACTCCCAAAAGGCACACCCATGGAATTAGTTGGGCAAAAAGTAGCGGTGAGATTTCTCTCCTGGGGGCTCAAGTACCCCATAGGAGAAATAGTGGAGGTGCTTGGGTCCCCCCGACAGCATCAGACGGAAATCCATGCCATCATGTACGAATTTGATTTACCTCAAGGGTTTCCACGCGAAGTTCTTGAGGAGGCCGCTGCTCTACCCAAAGAGATACCCCGTGATGAGATAGCGAACAGGCATGATTTTAGAGGTATTCCTACTTTCACGATAGACCCCATAGATGCAAAAGACTTTGATGATGCTCTCTCCTTTCGTGAGCTTGACAACAGGATATATGAGGTAGGTATTCATATCGCAGATGTGAGCTACTATGTGCGACCCGATACAGGGCTAGACAGGGAAGCCTTCCTCCGGGGTACAAGCATTTATTTAGTAGACCGTACAATCCCCATGCTTCCAGAAAGGCTTAGTGCAGACCTCTGCTCATTGCGTCCACATGAAGATAGATTAGCCTTCTCGGTAGTTTTTCAACTGGATAAAAGTGGCAAGGTGCATGGCACATGGATGGGACGCACCCTCATTCGGAGTGAATATCGCTTCTCCTACGAAGAGGCTCAAACTGTCTTAGAAACCGGCAAAGGACCTTTCGCCTATGAGCTCCAGATGCTGAATACTATAGCCCAAACCCTTCACAATCTAAGAATCAAAGAGGGGGGAATCCGCTTTGAAACAGAAGAAATAAAATTTCAGTTGGATGAGGCATTTCGCCCCACCAAAATTCTGATTAAGGAAAGGACGGATGCACACAAACTCATAGAAGAATTTATGCTGCTTGCTAACCGACAAGTAGCGCTCTTCCTCTCTAAGCACAAAAACCTACCCACAGTTTACCGCGTGCATGATATTCCCAAGCCAGATAAGCTCAGAGCGCTGAAGCTATTCTTAGAGGGGTTTGGATATACTATCGATCTACGCAGTAGTAGAGCCCTCACCTCTTCCCTCAACGAACTAATAGAAGAAATAAAGGGAAAGCCAGAAGCCCAGATCATTCAATCTGTCGCTATTCGTTCAATGCCAAAAGCTCTTTACACCACAAATAATATAGGGCACTACGGTTTAGGATTTCCTTATTATACTCATTTCACAAGTCCTATTCGGCGTTATCCTGATCTCTTGGTACATCGTACCTTAGGGGCACTTTTAGAAGGGCAACCCCCTCCCTATACAGACCGAAACCATCTGGAAAAGCTATGCAGGCACAGCTCCCAGCGTGAAAAAATCGCTGAACAAGCTGAAAGAGCCTCCACACGCTACAAGCAGCTTGAATTCATATCTCAGATGGAAGGCAAGATCATGGAAGGGATTATCGTGGGGATAGAGCCATGGGGGTTATATGTAGAACTTAGAGAGACTTTAGCAGAGGGACTTATTTCTATCCGCCATTTACCTACGGACATTTATGAGCGAGACCCCTATGGGCACGTACTCAAAGCCCGTTATCAGAAGCGTCATTATCGGTTAGGAGACCCCGTAGAAGTGAGAGTAATAGGAGTAGATTTTGATAAACGGCTTGTAGACCTGAGTCTTGTGTCTCATAGGGGCGAAAAGATATCTTAGCTCTGTGTGGAATGTTGCCCAATATGAAGCTGAGCTTCTCTCCCTCTGCTGGCCTGAAATGGGAGAATGGGAGAAATGGATGCACTATGCCTTAGCTGGGGGAGGAAAAAGACTGAGACCCTGGCTCGCATGGCTAAGTTATGACTTTTATACAGACCAGAAGGGAGATTGGCAGGAGGCTCTACCCCTTCTCAAGGCGATTGAGCTACTTCATACTTTTACTTTAGTCCATGATGATGTGATGGATCATTCTGCCTGGCGAAGGGGAAGGCCTACAATCTTCAAACAGACAGACGAAAATACTGCAATTCTTATAGGAGATGCCCTTTTGATAAGTGTGTATGAAGTACTATCCAACTTACAGCCAAGTGCACTGCCAGAGGTAACTCGCATCCTTTCACGAGCTGCATACAGGGTATGTCATGGGCAGCTCTTAGACTTACAACTATCTCGCAAGCCTACCTACGAGGTCTCTATGGAGGATTACATGCAAATGATATTAGAAAAAACTGGAGCTCTTATGGGGGCAGCGTTAGAAGCAGGCGCAGCCCTCGCCGGCGCCCCTCCAGAAGAGAAAGAGAAGCTGAGAAAAACCGGTGAAGAAATAGGGCGATTCTTCCAGCTTCAGGATGATTATCTAGATGCGTTTGGAGAACATACGGGTAAGGCACAAGGAGGGGATATAGCAGAGAGCAAAAAAACCTTCCTCTGGCTATGGGCTTATGCAGAAGCTGATCCAGAGGAGAAAAGGCTCTTGGAAGACGAGCAGCTCACGCCAGAGAATAGAAGAAGGGCAGGCCTCGCCCTTTACGAAAAACTAAAGCTGCGAGACAAAGGAAAAGCCCTCTTAGAGCAAACATATCAGAACCTGCAGAAGCTGATTGATACTGTACTTCTCGCTCCAAAGCTAAGAGAAGTGGGGGCTCTCCTGTATAATCGGAAGTTATGACATTAACTTTGCTTTATGCGGATCTCGGTTGGATTCTTGTTGTACTCCTTTGTATCGGCTCAAAGCCTTCTGGACAGTGCTAATGCCCTACTCAAGCAGGGAAAATACGCTCCAGCTCTTGCTATGTATGACTCGCTTTTGCGCACGCAGGCGATGCCAGATACCCTAAGGCTGCGGGTTTATCTCAAAGGAGCTGAGGCGTGGGGTGGGGTGAATAAGCCTAAAGAAGCTCTCTCATGGATAGCGCTGGCGGAGACGCTGGCGCTGCGGCTGCGAGACACGCTTCGGTATGCAGAACTTCTGGGCTGGAAAGGGCTGTACTATCGGCAGCGCGGGGCGTATGTGGAGGCGGAGGGGGCCTTACAGCGGGCTATTGGGCTAGTGGAGGGGGTAGGTGGGCAGCCGA
>JANXCJ010000046.1 GCA_025060275.1 Bacteroidia bacterium
ACCCCCCCTGTCAATCCAGACCTCCTTTCTACCATATCAGTTATCGGGGCGATGAACTCTCATCCTATAGGACCAATGAACTGGAATCCCCCCTACTTGATTTACTTTTCTTTTCGGCATGATACAGTACCTCTCCGAGGAGGAGATGAGCTTCTTCTAATAGTAGAGGGATATGAAGATTACTTCGGGGTTCACCACGGCAACGCTCATGTTACTCTCAAAGCTTACCGACGCCACACCGCCCTCTTAGTGAATGGACAGGGTCCCTACCTAAATGGTAGCGTGGTAAATCTCATAACTGGCAACGTTACCTTCGCCCCACATTTCCCTACTTCTGGCACTTCATACACTTGGGAGCTATACCGAGGAAACACCTTACTAACTACCAGTACTAATAATACCTTTAGCTACGCCATAAATACCCCAGGTACTTATTTACTCCGCTTACTTTCTGACAATGGACACTGTGTAACTGCTGACACCCTTACCCTCTCTGTCATTGACCCTTCACACCTTGGGAGCTTCTCCAGTGGTGCTATTCAAGTGTATCCTAACCCCTCTTCAGGGACTTTCACCCTCACTAACATGCCCCAAGGGTCCTACGAGCTGCGTATAACTGATATTTTAGGCAGAACTGTTTATACAGAAAGGATTCAAGGAGGTTCAAAAGAGTTTAGACTCGGACTTCCTGCAGGAACATATATCCTCTCTCTTAGCGGTGAGAAAGGTACGAGTATGACACCCTTAATCATTGCTAACTGACGTCTCCCTTCAGCTTATAGCCCAGTGAGAAAGCCTAATAAAGGGAAACTACTGTAAGTTTCTCCTATTCCACTTCCGTGAGGCAAGTCCTACATTAATCCCCATTTGAATGGGGCAAAAGCCCTTATATCTGCTGAAAATTCCCTCTATCAGCAAGTAAGGCTCAATTATACCCCCATAACCTTGATGAAAGACATGTTGATAGCCTATTCCTATGCCTCCACCTGCGCCTCCCTTCATTTTCTCATCAGGTACTACTATACTACTACCTCCTAAATGCATACCTCCCCACAGCCCTTCAGGTGCATAGTTTCTCCGCAGAAAATAATACCGAAGTCCAAGTCGGATGATAGCCCCCCAATATGGAAGGCGTCTATAATAGCTTCCCTGGCAGATAATTGTGAGGCCTTCCCATTTCGCTCTTTCTACCGAAGCGATAAAGGGAGGCGCCCACTGAAATAGCCTATATTCCCCACTTACGCGATATTCCCGCCATAAAAAACTCAAGACGTCCGCTTTCAAGGCATATCTTACAGGCAGCTGAGCCAGTAGGATGCTTATACTACTCCAGAGATGAACAGGCCTCAATCCCATCTATAAAACTACGTACAGTGCCGTATGCATACATAGCCGTGTGATTTTCCCGATCTAAAAGAGGATTAATCTCAGTAATCTCCACGAAACGCGTAGCAGACCAACTTAGCACCCTATCCAGAAACACTCTAAGATGGGCAATACTAAGCCCTCCCACTGCAGGTGAGCCTGTCCCAGGAGCAAAGCTTGGGTCCCACACATCTACATCAAAACTGACATAAAGAACGCCACACCTTTCGGCTAAAGCATAAGCCGCCTGAATAGCAGCTTCCATACCCTCTTTCATTAGTACTTCAGAGGTAAAGTGCACTATGTTGTGAGAGTGAATAATCTCCATTTCTGGAGGCTCGTAGCTACGCAAGCCCACAAATAGAAGATTTTGAGGGGGAATAGCTGCTTTTACTTGCCTCTCCCAGATTTCCCATGTAGCTTCAGGAATAGGATGATAACGATGGCGATTGAGCCCTGTCGCTAATGCTAGCGCCATGCCATGGAGGTTTCCAGAAGGAGAAGTAGCAGGATTGTGAAGGTCGGCGTGCGCATCTATCCATATCACTCCTATCTCAGGAAACTTCTCAGCCAAAACAGGCAAAATCACACCTGCCCAACTATGATCCCCAGTAAGAAATAACGTACGCCTATCCAGAGAAAGCATGCTCACCTGCCGTCGCACCTCTTCAGCGAAACCTACCCAAGATTCAAGCCGACGAGCATAAACATGCGAACCTGTTGAAAGCCATACTATTAGATCATCTGCAGGACGAAGAAGGTAATGATCCGCCTCTATCCATGCAAGGTGCTTGTAATGTAGTCCTAAGTAATACCAGCTGATTACTCCTGCAGCACCTCCCGGCTGAGCCCCACCCCAATCACATGCTATTCCTACCACCTGAAGCGGCATATCAGGATTTTAAATTTTCGCTTCATATTCGCGAGCATGCAAAGTTATGCTGAGTTCTTAGACCTAAGCGTAGGGTTCCCACAAGAAGGATTTGAGGTGATAGAGGATGAGTTGTACTTCCACGGCATAAATCTAATTGAACTCGTTGAGACCTACGGCACCCCTCTACGCCTTACCTACCTACCCGTAATAGGCAAAAAAATTCAAAAAGCTCGTCTCTACTTTCAAGAGGCATTCCTAAAGAATGACTATCATGGAAATTATATCTACAGTTATTGTACAAAAAGTTCTCATTTCCGTCATATCTTAGAAGAAGTTCTGCGCCATAATGTTCATATTGAAACTTCATCCGCATTTGATATTGAGATTGTAGAGTATCTTGAGCGAAAAGGGCTCATATCCAAAAAAGATACTATGATCATATGCAATGGCTATAAGAACAATTCCTATGCTCAGCGTATAGTTGATCTTCTTCATGACGGTTTTGAGCAGCTTATTCCTGTCATAGATACTAAAAGAGAGATAAACTTTTACGCTAGCGAATTAGAAGTACCCGCCAAGTTAGGCATCCGCGTCTCAATAGAGGAGCGTCCTGAGTTTCCTATCTATACTAGCCGCCTTGGTATCAGAGCAGATGATGTGATAGACTTCTACTTAGACAAGATAAAGCCTAACCCCAATTTTGAGCTCGTTATGCTTCACTTCTTCGTAAGCTCTGGGATACGGGACACACCTTATTACTGGAATGAATTAGACAAGATGATTCACCTTTATTGCGAGCTCAAGAAAGAAGCTCCGACTCTCCGGTACTTCAATATTGGGGGAGGTATGCCTTTCCGAAATTCATTAGACTTTGATTTTGACTACTCCTATGTAATAAATGAAATCGTACGCAGACTCAAAGTTGCTGCTTCTACTTATGGAATTGAGGAACCTGATATTGTCTCTGAGTTTGGCAGTTACACTGTAGCAGAGTCAGGGGCAGTGTTCTTCAAGGTATTAGAAAGGAAGAGGCAAAATGACAGAGAAAGCTGGCTCATCTTAGATGGAAGTTTGATGACTATTCTACCTGACATATGGGCACTCAAACAGCGCTATATCATCCTACCTCTCAATAACTGGAGTGCTGAATATGAAAGGGTCATATTAGGAGGTATAACTTGCGATGAATTAGACTTTTACCACACTGATGCCCATACGAATGTACTCTTTCTGCCCCGCACTCGCAAGGAGCTTTATATTGGCTTCTTCCACACAGGCGCTTATCAAGAAGCACTAAGTGGAGTTGGAGGTATTCATCATTGTCTGATCCCCACTCCTCGCCACATCTTAGTTAGACGAGACCGAGACGGCCAGCCTTCCTTTGAGGTGCTATATGAAGAGCAAAATAGCAAGCAGGTACTAAAAATTTTAGGATATTCCTAAACCTCGTAGAAAATGCAGCTTCTAAAGGGAACACCCGTTGCACACAAAATTCTTGAGGAGGTTGCTGAATATGCCCGTCTTCATACTCTGCGTTTGGATATTATCTTAGTAGGGACCCATGAGCCCAGCCAGATTTATGTAAACCACAAGCTACGGCAAGCAGAAAAGGTAGGCATACACGCTGTGCTCCACCATCTCTCAGAACATGTCTGCACAGAAGAAGTGATAAGTCTTATCCAACAGCTCAATCAAGACCCTGCCGTAACAGGCATGATAGTGCAGCTTCCCTTGCCTGGGCATATCTCAGAAGAGGCAGTCTTAGAAGCTATATCTCCTATAAAAGATGCAGACGGCCTTCATCCGTATAACTTGGGTTTGCTTGCCCAGGGCAGAGCTCAGTGGGCCCCAGCTACCCCCTGGGGCATAGTGGAACTCCTCCTTCATTATGGCATCTCCACAGAAGGTAAGCATGCTGTGATTGTAGGACGCGGAAAGCTGGTAGGGACTCCCTTGGCGCTTCTCCTTTCTCGCCCTGCTAACTACGGAAATGCTACTATTACCTTATGCCACACCCACACAAAAAATCTATACGAGCTGACTCGTCAGGGCGATATTGTAGTAATAGCTGTAGGAAAGCCGCAGTGGTTTTCCGTGGAAGGAATTCGTCCTGGTGCAGTAGTTATAGATGTAGGAGTCCATCGTGAGTCAGGCAAGCTCGTAGGAGATGTACAACCAATGGTAGCCCACGTAGCAGGGGCGCTGACCCCCGTGCCAGGTGGAGTAGGTCCCCTTACCGTGGCATGCCTTCTAGCCAATCTAACTCGTCTTCATCGGACACAGAGTCGTCTCCAATAACGCCTTTGAGGCGTCCATACTATAACCCAGCAACTTCCCTGAATACGACTCGTATCCCAGATAAAAATGTTCTCCACACCTGCATTCACCCAGCCATCATAAACACGCAGCTGCTCTACAAAATTCTCATCTAACAATCGCACTTTGATAGGTTGGCTTTGAGCCACCCATAGCCGTATAAGCCCTGCTCCGGCTTCCACCCTAAGCGGACGCTGAGCTGGACGACAAACTATTTCCACAGGGATAGACTCTAAGCGCAAGGAAGGTTCCCCCTCATAAACAAGCCTATAGCGATATGTAGCGTGAGGTAAGACAGAGGGATCATAATACTCTTTCTTCTCCCGACTAGGGAAAACACTGGGGCACGGAAAGGAGGCTATCTTTTGCCATCCTGTTTGCTTTGTCCATCGTTCTAAAAAGTATCTCTTGCAGGCTTCCCTACCCTCCACTTCCCATGAAAGATGTATAGCCCCCTCCTCATAAGTAGCTAGTAAGACAGAGAAACGAACAGGTGCATAAATACGAGCTTCTTTTTGAGCATCCGCTACCGTATAGCGCCATTTTCCTTCTATACGCACTATGCCAGTGATAGGATCAGGCTCCCAGCTTACGTACTCCCACAAGGGAGAGGTCTCAGCAGGCAGATAAAAGAGCGTGCGCTTGCCTTCCCGAGAAATATTCATGCCAGAGTCGGGGAGAAAAAGTACCTGCGGTATGGGGGCCAAATAAAGACCTTTCCTAAAGGTTCCCTCTGCATCCAATAGAGCCACATAATCCCCTGTATAGCTCTCTTCTGGAATCCGTATAAGGAAGTCAGGATACCCTTGTAAAGGCAAATCTCCTCCTTCTTTTGATAATCTATACCGCCGGTTAGGCATAAGAGTTAGAGAAAGAGGTAATCGCACGGAGTACTGCCGTGTAACTATTAGCCACCCTCCAATCCTGAGAGGGTAAGGATAAGGATTATATAAATCTATTTGATGATAAGAATTTTCTCTATAACGACCCGGGATAAAGCGAAGGATATCTGGGGTCCCCTGGGCTTTCAAGAGACCTATAGCGAGTATAAACCCTATGAGCGCCCTTCTACCAGCGTATGAAGAATATCGGAACGGGTTACGATGTCCCACTCTCCATGGTCTAACTGAACTAATACCGCTGGCATTTCACGGGTTAGCATCTTTGAAACGATATCCACAGGGGTAGAGGGAAGTACAATAGCAGGGGGCTCCATCATATACCGCTGAACAGGCTTCTCCTTAGCAGAGGGGTCATCCATTAGCACCTCTATGAGCCGAGACTCGGTAATAAGGCCTTGCACTTGCCCTTTTTCTATAACAGGTAGCTGAGATATTTCATATCGCTGCATAAGCTCTACCGCACGCAAGATAGGCTCCTGAGGAGAAACTGTAGCTAACCCCGGCGTCTTACGGCTTTTATGTTGAAGGATATCACTAATAGTAAGCTCCGATGTAGCTTCCAAGAAACCTTGGCTACGCATCCATGTGTCGTTATAAATCTTATTTAGGTAGCGGATACCATGGTCAGGCAGTATCACTACAATTACGTCTTTAGGAGAAAGCTCTCTGGCTACCTCCAGAGCCCCCCATACAGCAGAGCCGCTGGACCAACCTACAAATAGCCCTTCATATCTTGCTAATTTACGAGCCATGAGGGCCCCATCGCGATCTGTAACTTTGATTATGCGATCTATCAGAGAAAGATCTAGGTTGCCCGGCACTATATCTTCTCCTATGCCCTCAGTTAGGTAGGGGTAGATTTCTCGGGGGTCTATCTGTCCTGTCTCGTGGAGCTTCTGAAAGAGCGAGCCATAGGTGTCTATGCCTATTATTTGGATGTTAGGGTTTCTCTCCTTCAGGTACTGAGCTACGCCACATATAGTACCTGTGGTGCCCATCCCCGCTACGAAATGGGTAACCTTCCCTTCCGTCTGCTCCCAAATCTCAGGTCCTGTGGTCTCATAGTGGGCTTGACGGTTATTTAGATTATCGTACTGATTAGGGAAAAAGGCTCCTGGTATCTCTTGCGCTAAGCGGCGCGCCACACTATAGTAAGAGCGAGGGTCCTCAGGCGGTACATTCGTAGGAGTAACTATTACCTCTGCTCCCAGAGCTCTTAGGGCATCTATTTTCTCTTTAGACTGCTTGTCAGGTAAAGTAAAGACACAGCGATAACCCTTAATAGCAGCTACTAAGGCCAGCCCCATTCCTGTATTACCCGAGGTCGCTTCTACAATGGTACCCCCTGGGCGAAGCAAACCCGCTCGCTCCGCCTCCTCTATCATTTTGAGAGCAATCCGATCCTTTATGCTGTGTCCAGGGTTGAAGTATTCTACTTTCGCTAGCACGGTGGGAGGTATGCCTCGGGTCACCGCATTTAGCTGGATAAGTGGTGTACGCCCTATCAGCTCTAAGAGACTCTTATGCCACATGCAACTTCAGATTAGCGTGGACGGCTTCCTGCGCCAGACCTGACGCCACCCCCTCCCGTAGAGCCCCCTACCATGCTCGGACGCCCTCCTCCTGATGGGGGAGTAGGAGAAGAATAAGAGGGATAAGAAGACCTCCCGGGAGAGGAAGGCTGAGCAGTCCTGCGAGGAGGTGTATTAGCACTACTACTAACTACAGGATTTCTAGGAGGCGTGTAGGTAGTACTCCCCTTAGGAATCATAGAAGGACGAGGTATATAAGAGGTACGACGGGGTGAGTATGCAGCCCCCCCCCAATAAGGGTCATAGCCTCCCCAATAGGTCCAAGCAGGACCCGCATAATAATACGGGCCACCCCAATATCCCGCATAGTAAGTCCAACCCCATCCTGGTGTATAATACCACCCAGGTGCCCAACCCCACGTATAACTCCATCCCCACCCAGGGCTTATCCATGCACTACGCCCCCACCCACACCAGGGATCCATCCAGGGATCATACCATACCCCCGTAGAATACCGGCGTATCCTGCAAGAGTAGCAGTAGTCATTATCCTCCTCCCACCGGTCACTCTGCCTATTGCGAGTCCCGGTTTGATCATAGTTATCCTCACGAGCATCTATATCAGAGTTGGAAGATTTAGAAGGCTTTTGAGAAGATTTTGCTCGGTCTTTCGCAGTAGCATAGGTATCATTTAGAGAGGTGGAGCTAGCTCGGCTCGCCCCACATCCCCCCATCAAAATGATACTTACAATTATTCCCAGTGTGGCTGCTCCCTTTTTCATACTCATGGTACTTTTGCACTACTATAAGCAAATATACGAAAGATATGCCAATTCCGATGCATGATATAAGTCAATGGTATAATGAGATCGTAGAAAAAGCAGGGTTAGCAGAACATTCCCCGGTGCGAGGCGCTATGACAATAAAGCCGTATGGATGGGCGCTATGGGAGAATATCCAGAGACCTCTGGATGAAGCATTTAAGGCTACAGGGCACCAGAATGCTTATTTTCCTCTTTTCATTCCGCTGAGTTTTTTAGCTAAAGAAGCCCAACATGTGGAAGGTTTCGCCCAAGAATGTGCCGTAGTTACGCATTATCGTATACACACGGACTCTCAATCCCGTGCCGTAAAACCTGATCCCGAAGCTATATTAGAAGAGCCATTAGTGGTACGACCTACCTCTGAGACTATCATATGGCATACTTTCAAGAAGTGGATTCGTTCTTATCGCGACCTTCCTCTACTTATTAATCAATGGGCAAATGTAGTGCGCTGGGAGAAGCGCCCCCGCCTTTTCTTGCGCACCTCTGAGTTTCTATGGCAGGAAGGGCATACAGCACACGCAACAGCAGAAGAAGCACTCCAGGAAGCCCATCGTATGCTGAACCTATATGCAGATTTCGTAGAAAACTACCTCGCCATACCTGTCATTAAGGGACGCAAAACACCCACGGAGCGCTTCGCAGGCGCTGTAGAAACCTTCACCATAGAGACTCTCCTCATAGATGGAAAAGCCTTACAAGCAGGTACCTCCCATTTTCTAGGACAGAACTTCGCTAAGGCTTTTGATGTACGCTTCCTCACCCAGAACAACGAGTTAGAGTATGTATGGGCCACTTCATGGGGGGTATCAACACGGCTTATAGGTGCCGTCATTTTATCGCATGGAGATGAAAGAGGGCTCATCCTCCCTCCCCGTATAGCTCCCCTTCAAGTTGTAATCATACCTGTATGGCGAAAAGAAGAGGAGAAAGATAAGGTCAGCGCCTATGCCCATGCATTAGCAGATCATCTCAAGAAGAAAAACATCCGCACCAGAGTAGATGATGATCCTCAGCATCGTCCAGGGTGGAAGTTTAATGAATGGGAACTCAAAGGTGTCCCTTTGAGGTGGGTAGTAGGCCCTAAAGACTTAGAAGAACAAACCGTAGAAGTAGTATGGCGCAACACAAATGAGAGAACTACGTGTAACTACCAGCAAGCGATAGAGAGTATATCTACTTGGTTAGAGAACTTTCAAAAGGCCCTGTATCAGAGAGCTCAAGAGAGACTCAATAGGCACACTCATTATATTGACTCATATGTTGAGATGCGCCGCATTTTAGAAGAAAAGGGGGGATTTGTGTTAGCTCACTGGGATGGCACTGCTGATACAGAATTAAAGATCAAGGAAGAAACGGGTGCCACCATTCGTTGCATACCTCTAGAAGCAGAGTCGGAGGTAGGTGCCTGTATCTATACAGGCAGGCCCTCCCAACAGCGGGTACTTTTCGCCAAAGCCTATTAAGAACACCCCCTTCAATACCCAAAAATCTCCTCAAGTGAGATTTCTTGTAAAGTCAGTCCTTTTGCACTAAGCTCTTGTAAAGGCAAGCGAGCCCTATCTCCAATAAGCAGTAAAACACGGGGCTTCGCACGCACATAGGAAGCATGGAAACGAGTGATTGCCTCACTGTCTAAGTTATGTAGGGCTTCCCAGAGGTCCGCTCGTCTTTCTTTGGAAAGCCCTAAACGCCGCGCTTCCCAATAAGCATAAAACACCTCTTCATGACGCAAGCGCTTAGCTGATAACTCCGCGATTAGAGCTTGCTTACTAAGCCTTGCCAAAGAAGGTATCACTCGCAGGCTGTCTATAAGCTCTTCCATCGCCTCGTAAGCTTCTATCACCTTATCTGCCTGCGTGCTGATATTGCCTAAAAAGTAGTATGGCATTTCAGGTGTTGAAGGAGCGACAAAGTATGCACCTGCTGCATAAGCCAAACCTCTCGCCTCCCGAATCTCCTGAAAAACCACAGCAGACATCCCTCCTCCAAAATACTCTGTAAAATACCTCGCTAAGGGGTACAAATCCCGCTGGTAAGGTACAGAACGATGTACCCAAGTCATAAGAGCACGCACCATGGGAAAATGAACGAAAAGAACTTTTTTAGAAGGTGTCTCTGGAAAAGTGTAAAGGCGGGGAGGGGGAGGAGCCTGCCAAGCAGGTGGAACAGAGATAAGATTCTGCAGAAGCGCCGCTACTTCTGCCCCCCCAGGCCCATCATAATACATTTCCCAGGGATAATGCCATAACTCAGCCGCCCGCCGACTGAGCTCCGCCGCCGTCATATATTGCATTTCTCTTTCTGAAGGGACATTCTTATACGGGTTATCAGAGCCGTATAAAGCATGGGCAATCAAATGTCTTTGAATTACTAGAGGATTTTTCTTTGCATCTTTTCTATCCTGAAGAACGTTTTCCCTTAAGAAAAGCCATACCGACTCATCTACGCTGGGTAATTTTATGAGTGAGTCTACTATCCCTACAATAGCACGCAGATTAGAGGAAAGTCCTTCCACTATTACATAGGTTTCCCATTCGTTGCTAAGGATACTTAAGTTACACCCCAGAGAGAATAATTTTCTTTTAAAGCTCTTGACATCCATCCCATTAGGCCCTATGAGTCCGTAATAATCTACTATAAGGGGTATCCATTTATCATGTCTTTTACCAAGGGGCAGGTACCAGATAAGAGTAAATAGGCTATCCTCAGTGTTGGCAGTTGCATAGAAGGGCACCTTATCCTTCAAGCTGGCTTTTTGAAAGAGCTTGTCAAATTCAGAGAATTCTGGGGCAGGTACAGGGGCCTCACCACTTTCAGCGAAGACCGCCTCAGCATAGGAAGAGGCGTAAGTTCTCTCAATCTTCAAAGGCGTAATGGGGGGTTTAGGTACCTTAGGAAGAGAAGGACGCTCACCTTGCTTCTTATAGGCTACTACACAACGCTTAGAACTAAAATAATGGCGGGTGAGTTGTACCAGATCGGTTTTACGCACTTGAGAGAGGCTTTTTGTTTCATAGAGAGCGCTTTTCCAGGGTTTTTGTTTGACGAAGGCATCCAAGAGATAGTTGGCTCTGGCTCGGTTGTTACGCCAGGATCTCTGGTGATTAAAGAGAAGATCATTGACAGCTGCTTGAATAAGCTCTTCCTCAAACTCACCTTTTTGTAGGCGTTTTACAGCCTCCCATAAAAGTTTCTCCACCTCTTGGAGACTCTGACCTGGCTTAGGCTCAGCAGTAATGAAAAAAGCGCTATGGTCAGCTAACCGGAGAAGAGAACTGTAGGCTGACTTCACTTTTTTAGTCTGCACTAACCACTCTTCTAAAAGCCCTGTTACTCTATTAGACAAAAGGTGTTCTAAAAGGATGGCTTGCTGAGCCTGCGGTGTACCATCTGGGGGCAAACGAAAAGCCAAAATTACTTCCGGAGCCTGCGGGCCTATCACCTCTATGAATACTTTCCGACGCAGAGGAGAAGGAGCACCCTTAGGATAGGGAAAGGAGGGCACAGAATGAGGAGTAAAGGAACCAAAATATTTCTCTGCCCACTCTGCTACCTGCTTAGGCTGTACATCCCCCACCACAATCAAAGCCATATTATTAGGCACATAATAGGTCTGATAGTAACGCTTGATAGCAGTAATAGAGGGATTTTTCAAATGCTCTATGGTCCCAATCGTAGTCTGTGTACCATAAGGATGATCAGGAAATAGAGCCGCCATGATTTTCTCATGCAGCTCCCGCATTTCGTTATCTATGGCTATGTTTTTCTCTTCGTAGACAGCCTCCAGCTCAGTATGAAAAAGCCGAAATACAGGATAGCGGAATCGCTCTGCTTCAATCTTCAAAAGGCGCTCTAAGTTGTAGGCGGGTATATCATTCACATAAGCTGTCAAATCATAAGACGTAAAAGCATTTGTGCCTTCTGCACCCAATGCGCTCATCATACGGTCATATTCGTTGGGTATAGCCCACTCTGCGGCAAGCTGCGCTATAGAGTCTATTTCCCGATAAATAGCTAAGCGAGCCAAAGAGTCACGAGTACGATTATACCTATCGTATAAGTTCTCTATAGCATCCAGGTAAGGTTTCTCCCTAGTATAATCTTTGGTTCCAAAGCGATCTGTACCCTTGAAAAGCAAATGCTCTAAGTAATGTGCCAGCCCAGTATTGTCAGCAGGGTCATGTTTGCTTCCAGCGCGCGTAGCTACCATAACAAAAGCCCGCGGCACACTCGGATTAGGACTAACTATGACCGTAAGCCCATTTTTCAGACTATACACATACACTCTATACAGAGTATCCTGAAAAGCAAGCTGAGGCTGGGCACAAACAAAAGCTAATCCCCAAACTATCCGCCACATACCTACCAAAAATAGAAGAAGTCTAACCACCTTGCATAAGCTAAAAAGAGCCCGTAAGCGTAGCATACCTTTTAGCTGCATAAGCGCATATGTAAAAAATATACCTTTGAATAAAAATATGCTGCTAGCACAGCGATTAGAGTTTATGGTTCGTCTAATAATTCTATTCACGCCCGTAGTTTTACTCTTTCTACCTGCTGATTTTTTTGACCAGGGTCCTCCTTTATGTCCTTCTCGTATTCTTTTAGACATAGAATGCCCAGGCTGTGGGCTGACACGAGCTACTCAGCATCTTATTCATCTTGATTGGCAGAAAGCGATAGACTACAATTCCCTT
>JANXCJ010000047.1 GCA_025060275.1 Bacteroidia bacterium
GAAGCACGCCAGCCCGAACGGGTATTATAGTTTGTTACTCTTAGCTCATTTACCCATACTTCTACACAGATAGGGCCCCGCCCATCATCAGGATTTCGTACTCCTATCAAGACAGCTTTGACATTATTGAGCTGAGGAGTGCCTCTGACAGATACCCGATGACCATTAGGAAGGGTATAAGTAAAAACCTGATTAATAGGGAAATTCCTTTGTTGACGAGCCTGGTCTCGTAGAACTTTGACAAAATTTAGGTCTTCTAATCGGATATCTATATTATTTGCCCAAATATTTTCAACAGATATGTCCCCCACCTGAGAAAGTTGTAAAGGTACTTCATACTCATAATAGTTATCAGAATAGTCTGTACCCACACGGATGAAGAGGGTGGCATCCCCTGTTTGTGCTACGTTAGGGGGTATAGGACTGCCCTGGAGGGGCTCAGCATGTGCCCAGAGACGAAGCCGTTCATAGAAACGCAGGTCATAATTGAAAGTCCTAAATACTCCTCTTCCATCTCCATCTGCCAGGTTACACACGCGCATTACCAAGCTCTGCTCATTTTGCAAAAGTCCTGCAACAGGACTACCTGGGATTGGCTGGCGCAGAATACCCGGTGGAAGTACATAAGGGAAGGGCTGACGAGAGCCATTTTCTTCTATATTCATAGTGCCCGTCTCAAAGCGAGTGGGGTCACTAGCAGGGTCTGGGAGCACAGTCTCGTCCCTTTGATTGAGGTTTATGAGAGCTCGTCGCCACATAGTGGCTACTAACTCCAATTTTCCGAAGCGCAGTATCACATCCTTATCAAAGCCTGTGAGGTACATTCGGATGAAATCTATGGCTTTGAAATCCTGAATACCTCCTAAAGCCGTACCAGATGAAAGAGGTATGCGAAAAAGATACCAGCGCGTACGAGTAGTAGAGCCATTTGGGAGTTTCACTTCCAGCTCTCTACTATCTACTATGTAATTATGCCCTACACGCAAGTCAGCCGGACGCAATGAGACCCGATAAGAAAAGTATGCTTCTTGAGTATTCAGGGTGCCATCTAAGTTGATGTCCTCTACATCTGGTACTGCACTAGCTTGACGCGTATAGGGCTCGCCAGACTGTGGAATAGGAGAATTCCCCTCTAAGTTAGAAAAGCGCCGATACCGTTCAAGAATACTGGGACTGCTGATATCTCGGAAATGAGCATAATCATCACTAGAGGGGTCTTTTAGGGCTGCTTCAAGGGCACTGGGCGAGACGACGGCACTTAGTTGATTAAGATAATCTGTAAAATAGCTGCGCTCTGCTTCACTACGAAGCCCATCTAAGCCCACATCTTGGTAGGAGCGAGCGGCTGGATTGTTATCAAAAGCCAAGGTGGGTATCTGAATGTTAGGCACTCTCCCCCAGGGAGTCAGCGTAAGGTTGAGATTAGCGGCATCATCCTGCTCATTTGTAGGGAGGCCATGTTCATAAGCTCTTCGGTTGTCTGGAAGCACATCTTCACTGATCTGACCCAGATTGAAGTAGAGATCGCCTCCCGTAGCATTAGGATCATCTAGAAAGGGGTCCATAAGCCAGAACTCTATGAATTCATAGTTTGCTGCTTCAAAGTCAGTATTGCCGATTATTCTACGCATGATACCGGCCCAATTCCGAGTAGGATTAGTAAAAGTACCGTCCGGATTAAGGTCTGCTGGGTTAGTATTGTAGTTGTAAGGACCCCGCTCCCTTGGACGATAGTACAAATCAAAAGTGGTAAGGATATTACTCCCCGCCGCAATAGTTCGGTTAGGAAAAACTTCGGAAGGCTCCACTCGGCGAGTATAGTGGGCGTTGAGGGTAGGGCTCTGATCATCCAATCCAAAGCTGGAAGGTCTATTAAAAAACTCCGGATCAATAAAATACCAAGATAAAGCCGCCCGGGTAAAATTCGCCGCTCGAGGATCACTCCCAGAAGGACGCAAAGAGGAAGGCACAGAGGCTAATTTCCAGTATGTCCATTGGGTAAGGTCCAAAGTATTGCGCAGCCCTTCAAAGTCATCAATGTAAGCAATACCTCGTTCATCTCCAGTAACTACTTGCCGGGGTATGCCGGGTAAAAGCTGCGCAAATTCCCCTTTGAAGGTAATCTCACTCTCGTCTTTGGTACTATAGAAGGGAAGTGTATTCAGAATAGCGCTGAGAAAGCGAGACTTTTCTTGCAGGGTTACATCTGTGCCCCACATGAGGTTAGCTGCAGGCTCTTCAGAAATAATTACCTTATTGATAAGAGGTCTCTCATAAAAGCTCAGGCCCGTCACGCCTAACTGGAAGCGCTGCGAAGGTCTCCACTCCACACGGCTACCTACAAGCGTCTTTTGATCTATACCAAAAAGCTGATTAGTCTCAAATCGCACGCGTATCTCTTGACCCGACTGTAAAATGCCCTGGTTGAGGATAGTTACCTTTCCTATCGTGTAGTCCACTTGGTAATCCACCCCTTCTGTAAGAGGAGCCCCCCCTGCCGTTACACGGATACTCCCAGGCTGAATCTGAGGCGTATTAAGATTAATCTCAGCTCCTGTAGAAGATAGAAAGCTATACTTTATTTTGAATCGGTTAAGCTGGGGGTAATATTGCATAGCATCCATCTGCGTGAGCCTATACAAGGGGTCATAAGCATACTTGATAGAATCATTCAGCGGGTCTGTAACAAACTGCCGAGCTAAATACCGACCAAAAGGCTCCAAAACAGGAAAAACTAATACCCCCCTGTCTGGAAAAATCGTTACTTGCGGAATGAAGTCAAATACGTTATCGGGTCCTCTTTCCATATTATTGCGCAGACGGTCTAGACCAACTACTTGTATAAGGGGCTTATCACGAGTATCCGCTGAGGGAAGATAAGCAATATCCCCACTGCCATCAGTGGACTCATACACTATCTGTAGATCAAACCCTTCCTGCCGAATATTGAAGGCATCTAAGCGATACACATTTTTCATCATGAGGTCCCAGGCAGGATATGGCTGATTATTTAGTGTAGGGCGGATAGCTTGTGGCTTTAGCATTTTCAGAAAGATGACATTACTATTCTGAGGGTCGGCAGGTTGGTCTACACTAAATTCTCCTACTCTATATACTGTATTGTCGCCTGCCAGCGTGTACTCATAAGCCACAAATACAGCATCATTTGGCTGAAGAGTGATGTTGAGACTGATATAACCCAACTGGCGATGCACGAAGAACTCATTTTCCCCTAAGCGGCGCATATTCTCCACCAGCTCAAAGTCTTGTCCATTTACAAGCCCCTCCTGAGTTAGGTAAAAAACTGCTGAGTCACGGGATCGCGCATTAGGGTTCCTCGTAGCTCTTGCGTAAACTTCATTAGCATTATTGTCTGGGTTATCACCCGTTACTAAGATGTTTGCATTGAAGAGGCGCCCCCCCCGACTGGGCAAATTCTCACCTAAATCTACCAATCCTACAGCATTCCGAGTATTTTGAACCACCGCATTAGAACGGTTAGTGACCCATACCTCTATACGCGTAATGTTGATGGGAGAGGATATGACTGGCAGCGTAGAGAGAGAACGCTCATACAAGGACCTAAAAAAGTGATTTAGAAAGAAGTGCCGATTGTAGTCATAATCGCTTACTTTTTTCACTTTTTCCTGTCTCTGACCTCCAGCTTTGACTACCACCTCTTGGGTTTTGCTTCGCTGCTGAGAAGCTAAAGCTGTAACAAATACTGAACCAAACTGCATGCGAGTTTTGATACCCCAGAGATTCTGACCTCCCGTAATAAGCGTGCCCCCCAGAGGCAGTCCCACATTTCCCGCCTCTATACTTTTTATTATATCATCCTCATACCCTTGGTATTCAATCTTGAATTGATTCTCAAAGCTAAAGCTCGTCTGGGTATCCCAGTTGAGACGGAGCTTGAGCTTCTCACCGATATTACCTACCACATTCATCTGAATCTGCTGATTGAAAGCCAGATTAGTATTACGCTGCTGGCGTATGGTAAGGGCGGGGTTTCGCATACGATTACTTCGTAGAGAAAAGTCTAAAAGCACATTGATATTGGGGCGAATATCTACGCGCCCGCTACCAAAAATATCCCGAAAAAGCTCACTATTCACATTTATGGGAGGTATCAGGGCGGAAAGACTTTGCGAGGTAGGGGAGGTCCCTCTGCTTCCTCCTGTGGCTCCTGCACCTAACTGGGCTTCACGACTACGCCTATCTAAGTACTGGCGCTCAAAACGAAGTTTTTGGATTTTTTCGTATTCCTCTCGGGTTATGTAGGAGGGAGGGCGAATATCTCGCCCACCTATTCTTTCATACACCCAATACCCTTTCCCATCTGGAGTAAGCTCATATAAGACCTCGTATCCCGTCGGCGGAGGAAGTAGCCAAGGCGGTCTTAGGTCAGAGCGAGCTGAAGCATCTGCAGGCGATTCCCTAAACCTATAGCGATAGGAGACTGAGTCTGCTGGCTGTGCTGATAGCCCAACCAACCAGAGACCGAAATACGTGAGCCCTTGATGTAGCCTCTGCCTCGCAAAAAGCGGCACGGAGTATAAAAGCCCGCCGCTAATTTAGGCAGAAAAGCCGTTAGTAATAGTAATAAGCATGATTACCCACTTGAGTCGCTGGGCACCGCCCCGCTCTCTGCCATGCAGCCGAATGCCGAGAAGTACGGGGACTCGCACATGCTTCTATGAGAAAGTAGAGAAGGAGTAAATACCCCACTCCCAAACCTATCCGAGCAGTTCGCATAAGGCAAATTTATAGAAGAAGGGACAAAAGAACCGCAGGGGCAAGGTGTCCGAACCCTGATACGGCGTTTAGCATGATGCCTCCCTATCCCACACCCCTCTATCACAAGAAGAAGCAAAACCCATATCCCAACCAACCGCATTTAGCAAAGTAAGAAAATATATTCTTTTCTTCATCGGGAAAGTAAGTACCAAAAAGTGGCATAAAGTGGCATGAAGTGGTTACCTTTGCCATAGTGTTTCTTTTCGGTGAATATACCGCAAGGCTAGACAGCAAAAGGCGCTTTGTGTTGCCCACTACCCTCCTATCATTACTGCCAGAAGGGCACAGGGGAGATTTTGTCCTGCAGACGGCCCCTGATCCTTGCCTATGGCTCTATCCTCTCCAGGTATGGAAAAATGAGTTAGAGAAGATTCACCAAAAAATAAATCTCTTTACTCCTGAAGGAAGAAACTTCCTAAGACTTTTCCAGAGTGGGGCTCAACCAGTAAGTTTAGACACAAGTGGAAGGCTGGTACTACCCAAGCATTTCTGTGATTATGCAAACCTCAAGAGCGAGCTTGTCTTACTGGGCATGAAGGACCGCATAGAGGTATGGTCTTACGAGAGGTATCAGCGCTGGAAAAATCAAAATGATCCGCACCTTTCTGAATGGACGGAGAAATTTTTAGGTACATGAGCGCTGCCCTTGCCTACCATATCCCTGTGCTTCTGAAAGAGGTATCGGAAGCGCTTGTTATTGACCCTGAGGGAGTGTATGTGGATGCTACTTTTGGAGGGGGCGGACATGCTCGGGAAATTCTGAATCGGTTGGGGACAAACGGGAGATTGATAGGTATAGATTGTGACCCAGAAGCACCTCTTCATGAGATTGAAGACTACCGATTCTTGGGCATAAGAGAAGACTTCCGGCGTCTTGCCCAGCTTTTGGAGTCTCTTAAGATACAGGAACTAAGTGGGATTTTAGCGGATTTGGGGGTATCCTCACATCAATTAGACACCCCTACAAGGGGATTTAGCTATCGCTTTGAAGCGCCCTTAGACCTGAGAATGGACCAAAGAGCAGGAAAGCCCGCTTGCGAATGGCTTGAAAACATCTCGGAGGAAAGTTTAGCCTACATTTTAAAAAGTTATGGCGACCTTCCCTACAGTCGCCGCCTTGCTTCTCAAATCCGAAAATCTTGGCATCCGGGTTTTACTACTTACGATTTAGTGGCTTGTGCTCGTAAGATATATGGACATAGCGCAGAGAAGTTTCTGTCTCCACTCTTTCAGGCCTTACGCATGGCTATCAATAAGGAGAGGGAAGCCCTAATAGCTCTACTAAAAGCTGCTACGCAGGTTTTACGCCCAGGAGGACGTCTGGTCATACTCACCTACCATAGTGGAGAAGCCCGGCTCGTAAAGAGTCTCTTTCAAAATCCGGTTTATGAAGACCCCCTTACAGGCAGACGCTATTATGCCTGGAAGCTCCTGAATCGGGTATTCCCATCACATCAAGAGATACAAGAGAACCCAAGATGCCGATCAGCTATTCTGTGGGTATGCGAAAAGCTATAAAGACCTTTTACCTGAGACTAAACCCTTTTTATTGGCTCCCTAAGCATGTGTCTCTCCTCTTATACATCGCTTTCTGGATAATCATATATGTGGCTACGCAGTATAGAGCAGAAATTAAAGTAAGAGAACTTCACCGCCTGCGTAAAGCCCTCTCCGAAAAGAGAGCCGAATATCTCCAACTCAACGCTAATGTAAGCCAAAAAAGGAGCTATTCTGCCCTCAAGCCCGCTTTAGACAGCTTAGGCCTTTACCTTCCTGAAGAACCTCCTATTTTCCTATCCCTTCAAAAGAATGAGTAAGGTCCTTAAGCGATTCTATCTTTTTCTCATTTTGATAGGGATAGGGTGGATAATCTTAGCAGCTCGTTTAGCTTACCTCCAGTGGAAATACAAGGATGCCTCGCCGTATGCCCCTTATGAGAATCGCCCTTATCTCAAAAAGGTAATAGGTGAGAGAGGCTCTATCCTTGCTCGGGATATGACTGTACTTGCTACAAGCATGCCCCTCTTTCGCGTGGCGGTAGACCCGTCTCTCTGGACAGCAGAAGAGGTTCGCGACTCTCTTCGGCTGCTTGTAGCTGCTTTACGCCGACTTTTCCCTCAATACTGCCCTAAAACTGAAGACCTGTATTCTCACCTTTTAGAACGCTGGAAAGCCAAGGACAGGCATGTGTATCTATTCCCCTACCGAGTGCTTATTACTCATATTGAGCGAAAAGTACTAGATTCGCTTCCTCTCCTACGACCCTTACCCACAAGAAAAGCCCTCATCTTAGAAAAAATTACGCACAAGCGTTCGTATCCCTATGGAGATTTAGCAAGGATTACCTTAGGCTATCTGGTGAATGACTCTATAGCATGGAGAGGGTTAGAAAGCGCTTTTCATAAAGAACTAAGGGGAGAAGAACGGTGGATTCTTGTTAGGCGGCTCCCGAATGGGATAGAAATTCCCTTAGAAGACCTTTCAGAATATGAGCCCCAACCAGGAGGAGACTTATTCACTACCTTAGACCCTCATCTTCAAGATATAGTCAGTCAAGCCTTAGCAGAGGGAGTAAAAACTCACAAAGCTGCCGGCGGCGTAGCAATCCTTATGGAGGTCCGCACAGGCGAAATACTTGCCCTTGCGAACTATGGAGAACAGTATAATGATGCGGTGAGCACCCTATGGGAGCCTGGCTCTACTTTCAAAGTGGCTACTGCCGCTGCCCTACTTGAGGAAAAAGCTATAAGACCGCAGCAGCGACTCCTTATCCCCGCTACCTTGACAATTGCAGACCGCACCCTTTCAGATGGATATTTTACAGGCATAATCACCTTTGAAGAAGCCTTAGCTCATTCCAGTAACGTTGCCTTTGCAAGCCTTTGCCAAAAAGTTTTTGGCGGCTATCCTTCTCGCTTCTATGAGCAACTTCGGCGCTTCCATCTCTTAGAACCCACTGGAATTACGCTCTACCCCGAACCTCGCCCAACTTACATAGCGCCCAAGAGCCCTTACTTCAATCCTACTACACTCCCCTGGCTGGCTATAGGGTATAATATTCAGCTTACTCCTCTTCAACTCCTGACTTTCTACAATGCCATAGCAAATAATGGAGTATGGATAGCACCCAAGCTTGTGCGAGAGATTCGCTATCCCGATGGAAGACGCACGATTATCCCTTCTTCTCCTCCTCATAGGATTCTATCCCCTTCCACCGCCTATATCCTACGCAATCTCCTAAAGGCAGTGGTGGAAAAAGGTACCGCCCGCAATATCGCTACACCCCTCTATGCAATAGCAGGAAAAACAGGTACAGCCAAAAAGGTAAAAGGTAGATACTATGTAAATGAATATAGAGCCTCTTTTGTGGGATTCTTTCCTGCGGATAATCCGATTTATTCCTGCATAGTAATAGTAGATAACCCGCAGGCAGATGGAATCCATGGAGGTGAGGTAGCAGCGCCTATATTCCGAAAAATTGCAGATGCTGTGGTATTCCGCGACTTGCGGATAGCCCCCCAAGAGCTTGAGTCAAACCCTAACCGCTCTCAGCCTACCTTACCTGTCATGAATCAAGCTGTCGTAATTCCTCTCTACAATGCGTTGAGCATCTCCACACCAGAAAGACCCGCAACTCCGTGGGTGCGTGGGATTTCACACACACACTATGTAAAATTTATGCCTCATCAGGACACTACCCCTCAAGGCATCGTAGGAATGAGCTTGCGCCAGGCCCTACACTACTTAGAGAAAAGAGGCTATCGTGTTTTCTGGCAAGGCAGTGGGGCTTATGTAGTCAGAGTTGAGCTAAGAAGTGCTAAGGAACTCCTTCTAACTCTCGGTGATAATGAAACCCCTTGAAAAACTTATAGAAGGAGTCTCAGACTTGCATGTAAATGGCCCTATATCAGATATCTTGATAAAACATTTGACCGCAGATAGTCGTCAGGTTTTCCCTGGGAGCTTATTTGTTGCTTGGCAGGGCAGACAAGTAGATGGACATGCCTTTATCCCTGAAGCAATAGCTAAGGGTGCCGTGGCTATATTAGCAGAAAAACCAGTAGAGCTTCCCCCTTCAATTCCCCTAATCTACACCTCCAACGCAAGGAAAGCTTACGCAAGACTGTGCAGCAAGTGGTTTGGAAATCCAGAGAGAGAGGTATCCTGCGTGGGCATAACAGGCACAAACGGAAAAAGTTCTACCACTTATTACTTATATCAGCTCTGGAAGGGACTAGGGTATAAAGCAGGGCTCATAGGGACTGTTTTCTGCTTAGCAGATGGGGAGCAGCTACCTGCTACACTGACCACACCAGATAGCTACGAGCTATACCGCCTTCTTCGGTACTATGCAGATAAGGGTATTTCTCATGTAGCTATGGAGGTTAGCTCTATTGCGTTAGACCAATATCGCACAGAGGGTATACCGTTTAGAGGAGCCGTATTCACCAATCTCTCGCATGACCATTTAGATTATCATGGTACTTTCTTAGCGTATCGTGATGCTAAAAAGCGGCTGTTTGACGAGCTACCCCCTAGAAGTTTTGCTCTAACGAATGCAGATGATAGAAATGGCCTCATCATGCTTCAGAATACAGCAGCCTGTACCTTTAGATATAGCCTGCAACAGGTAGCTGACTTTTATCTAACCCTGCGAGAAACCGGACTTTGGGGGCTCTCTTATGAGCTAAATATTCATCTTAGCGAAATACGGGACTGCTTTTCTTTGAGGTATCCCCTAACAGACAAGATAACCGACCTTCATGCACCACTCATAGGGCATTTTCAAGCATACAACTTACTAGCGGCTGTAGGTGCGGCATTCCTCTCGGAGAAAGTCTTCCATGAAAAGGAAGGTAAGGAGCTCTGGCAAAAGCTAAGTGTGCTATCTACGACTGTACAAACCCTCCCGGGGCGGTTAGAGCCAGTGCCCTTAGGTGGGGGGCGTATTGGATTAGTAGATTATGCCCATACACCTGATGCTGTGGAAAAAGTTTTGCGTAGTCTGCGTTCCTTGCTTCCTGAGGGAGGCAAGCTCGTAGCTGTCTTAGGGGCTGGAGGAAACCGAGACCGCACAAAACGCGGTCCCATGGGTATAGCCGCAGCAAAGCAAGCTGACCTCGCTATACTTACGAGTGACAACCCCCGAGATGAAGACCCCTTGAATATCCTAAAGGAAATGCTTGAACCCATCCCAGCTGACCTAAGAAAAAAGGTACTATGCATACCAGATAGAACGGAGGCTATAAAGAGTGCACTTCACGCGACTCCCCCTAATAGCCTTGTAGTGGTCTTAGGAAAAGGACATGAGACCTATCAAGAGATACGTGGGGTACGATACCCTTTCAGTGACAAGGAAGTATTAGAAAAGTGGGGAGGGCTCCTCTATGCTAAATGAACTCATGCATTACCTGGAAGAGGCTTACGACCTGCCCGGGATGCGATTGGCGCAGTACCTAAGCTTTCGCACACTCATGGCGGGCCTTACTGCAGGCATAGTAGGATGGCTTCTTGGACCCCATATTATTCGTTGGCTTCAAAAAAAAGCCATAGCCGAGTCCATTCGGCAAGAAGGACCTCAAACTCATGCTGCGAAGCAAGGCACTCCCACTATGGGCGGCATCCTGATAGGGATTAGCCTTGTAGTCGGGGTTTTGCTCTGGGGAGAATTGACGAATGCGTATTTATGGGCTTTACTGGGACTGGCAATATGGCTTGGTGGATTAGGTTTCTTAGACGATTGGCTCAAAAAAACCCGCAATAAGCAGGGGCTACCCCCTCGCCTCAAGCTAGCAGGCCAAGCAGCTGCAGCGCTCTGGCTCACACTCCTGATGCTAACAGAGCCCAGTTTTTATACTACCCGAGAACATGTCCGATCTGATGGTACTTTACGCATGGCTCCCATTCTAAGAGAAGTCGGTTTTCAAAAAGAAGATCGCCTTCTCACGGTAGAGGAAGTTCCTTTTTCATTTTCACAGCAGCATTTCCACCCTCTCTTAGCAGGAGAACGCGCCCCTACTTACTATCGTATCAAACGCGGCAAAGACACTATCACCATAGCTATACCTCCTGAGATGCAGATAAGCGTAGCTACTAAACTCTTTGGACAGCAGCATTTCTCCTCTCTTTTTCGGACCAATCTACCCTTTGTAAAAAGCCAAGAGATTGTATATGGTCGTCTTGGAAACTGGCAGGCTCCCCCTTGGCTACAAGCTGTCATTTATGGATTGGTCCTCCTCTTTATCCTAACTGCTACAAGTAATGCATTTAATCTCACAGATGGATTAGATGGGCTCGCTATTGGTGTAGGCGGTATTGCATTTGTAAGCCTTGGAGTTTTTGCTTACTTCTCCAGCAACCGAATCTGGGCGGATTACTTCATGATCTTGTATCTACCTTATGCGTCTGAGGTGACAGTCTTCTGTGGAGCGATGGTAGGTACCTCCTTAGCCTTCCTATGGTATAATGCCTATCCAGCCCAAGTCTTCATGGGCGACACAGGAAGCCTCATGATAGGAGGACTTATCGGCGCAATTGCCATGATGATAAAGAAAGAGCTCCTCTTACCTCTAATTGCAGGAGTATCCTTTGCAGAGACTCTCTCCGTAATGCTACAAGTGGCCTATTTCCGTTATACAAAACGAAAATATGGTCAAGGGAGGCGTATCTTCCGTATGTCACCCCTACATCACCATTATGAGCTTGGTGGCTGGCATGAAGTAAAGGTAGTTATTCGCTTTTGGATAATAGCCCTTCTATTAAATGCCTTAGCCTTCATAACGCTCAAGCTGCGATGAGAAAATCACTCGTAGGCATATGGGGATTAGGAGAGAGCGGCGTGGGAGCAGCTCTATTAGCTAAGAAGCACGGGTATGATATGCTTTTAGTAGCTTCTCAGCCCCCAGCACCCCATCATGCAAGAATCTTAGAGGGTGCCCAGCTTTCTTGGGAAGTAGTGGAAGACCCTTTTCCCCTCCTAAACCAGTGTGAGGTGATCATTCGTAGCCCTGGGATTCGTCCAGATACAGAAGCATTACGCAAGCTGCTAATAGAAGGCAAGAAGATCATCTCAGACTTAGAGTGGGGAGGGTGGCACTTTCCCTCTCATGCCATCTTATGGCTAGTTACAGGCTCTACAGGTAAAACTTCCACAACCGCACTCTTAGCCCACCTTCTACGAACAGGGGGAAAGCAAGCTATTGCATGTGGGAATATCGGATACAGCTTCGGGGCTGCCCTCACAGAGGAAAAAATTTATGAATACTATGTGCTGGAAGCCAGCTCCTTTCAACTGTGGGATACTTATACCCTTACCCCTCACTTAGCCGTCATCACAAACCTTACCCGCAATCACATAGATTGGCATGGAAGTTATGAAGCTTACGTGGATGCTAAGCTTCGGTTTGTAACCCGTTTAAGACCCGAAAACCATCTCCTTTATGATGCCGGTAGCTTAAAGTTAGTTGAAGCGCTATCCCGTTACCCAATAAGGTGTAAAGTATGGCGCTATCGTGAAGTAGGAGGAGATGGAATTACTGCATGGATAGAAAACCAAAACCTAATATGT
>JANXCJ010000048.1 GCA_025060275.1 Bacteroidia bacterium
GACCTTCAATCTTCCTCCTCTTCCTCATCTTCTTTACGACTAAGCAGGTCTCCTAAAATGTCTTTAAATTCCATCTGTTTGTAAGAGAGAGTACGACCTATAAGGGAGGTTTCTGCAAGCCCATGTAGAGCTAACTCCATCCAGGGATATGGATTATCTGGCAGATTTAGGCTCTCTACAAGACGCCGCAAATGGGGAATACGGTCAAGCTCCCGCCGATAAGAAGCCTCTGACATCTCTCGTGAAAGAATGAGTTGATTGCCTCCACTAAACCAATCTATAATAGGCTGATAGGGGTTAGGTTGAGTACCTCGCTTGAATTTGTCCGGTGCAGGAAAGTTGGCAAGAAATTCCTCCCTAAGCGCTCTATGACATAGGTACAAGGCTACCGCTTGAATACCTTCCTTCTCCCCCTCATATACGAGTTCTACCTTGCCTGCAATAGCAGGCACAGAAGCATAAATGTCCATGGGGCGCACTACAGCCGTTTCTTCTTGATTGATTAGCATACGCTGTTCTGCCCATGCGATTACGCACTCATAGGCAGAGATAGTCAAGCGAGCCGAAACACCACTCTTGGGGTCTATATGCTCACTCTCTCTTGCTAAGAAGCCTATTCTCTCTATTATGTTGCACATCATGTCGGAGATTTTTATTCGCTCACGCTGAGTGGGTGTAATAGAGGCTTCCTGCTGAGTGATTCGGCGACTTGCTTCTATCGTACGGGGATAATGGGTAAGAATTTGGCTCCCTATGCGGTCTTTGAGAGGAGTTACGATCGTGCCCCGTTGGGTATAATCTTCTGGATTAGCTGTAAAAATGAACTGAATGTCCACAGGAAGGCGCAGCTTATATCCCCTTATCTGCAAATCCCGCTCCTGGAGAAGGTTGAAGAGAGCAACTTGAATTTTTGGCTGTAGATCAGGCAACTCATTAATCACAAATATGCCTCTATGAGAGCGAGGAATAAGCCCATAATGAATAACGCGAGGGTCTGCATACGGTAGCTTAAGAGTAGCGGCTTTTATAGGGTCTATGTCGCCAATCAAGTCCGCAACAGAAACATCTGGTGTAGCTAGTTTTTCTGTATAGCGTGCCTCACGGGGTATCCAGTAAATGGGTGTTTCATCTCCTGCTTCCTCTACAAGCGCCTGGGCTTGAGGCGTTATGGGGTGAAAAGGGTCCTCAGGAAGCTCTACCCCCTCAATCGCAGGAATATAGGGGTCTAGTAATTCTACTATTTGACGGGCTAAACGAGTTTTAGCTTGCCCCCGTAACCCTAAAAATAGAATGTTATGCTTCGCTAATATAGCAGTATACAGCTGAGGCAATACTGTGTCCTCATAGTCATGAATACCTTGAAATAGGGGTTTTCTATTCCGGAGAGCCTCTATGAGGTTCTCTCTCAGCTCATCCTTTACGGAACGGGTGCGGTAACCCTCACGCTTGAGAGCCCCCAGTGTGGACAGACGGAGTAAGCGCTGCATAAATAAGTAGAAACAAATATAAGCGCTCCCCAAGGAAAACTTGGGCATATAAAAGTGAAAGAAGTACACCGAAGAGCTAACTTTACCCTCAGTTTTTTCATAGCAAAATATGATATGGCTCCTGTATGGTACAGATGAATTTCGTCGTATAGAAAGACGCAAAGCACTTATTCTTGAACTCATAGGCGAGGCAAACCCCGACCTTACTCTTACAATCCTGAGGGGAAAAGCCTTTTCGGAGAGTCGCCTTCCCGAACTTTATGAACTCCCTTTCTTAGCTACTCACAAAGTTGTCCTTCTTTTAGAAGCAGAAAATCTCGGCAAAAGCGAACTCAAAGCTCTCCTCAAGTACTTACAAAATCCTGCCCCTCATACGCATTTAGTAATAGATTTTGGGCAAGAAGACCCTCCGACATTTCTCAAAGTCCCCTCCATACAAATAGAAGGCTATCACCCTCTCAAAGCCAGAGAAGTAACAGACTGGATACTTCAGAGAATAAAAACGCTTAACATTTCCATGTCTGACGAAGCAATAGCCTTCTTGGTAGAAATAATGGGGTCAGACCTCCGTCTAATTGACCAAACATTACAACTACTGCAGGTGTACTCTTTATCAGACCCACAACACTCCATTGATATAGAGGAACTTAGCGAGGCCTTAGGACTACATCCACAGTATAATATTTACCGTCTCATAGATGTATTAGCTCTCAAAGACACAAAAGGAGCTCTGCGCATCTTTTCTGCTTTTGCTGAAGACTCCAAAAACTTTCCCATCGCTCAGATTATATGGCATTTACGAAATTTCTTTCAGAATATAGCTATACTCCATCTCACAGCCACACCTAGAGAGAATAAAGCCATCCAGCATAGGCTTCGCCTACGCTTTCCCTTCCAAGCTCGCCCCTATCAAGAGGGCATGAAAAATTATTCTCTTATGCAGTGCATAAGGGCTCTCCAAATACTGCGAGAGACAGAGTCCCAGCATAAGGGCGTAATTCCTTCTCGCCAGAGAGAAGCCCAGCTTATTCTGGGAATGGGACTACGCCTTGTAAAAGAGGATAAGCCTCAGCTTCACTAAGTAGAGAGTATGAGCTTGCTCGTTATTCTCCTCTTTACAAACTGGATAGCTAACTTTTATGGAGCGTGCCCAGCTCCTTTGCCAAGTGATCAGAGCATCAAGGCAACAAAAGGAGCCCTCACAGGGTGTTTCTATCCTGATACTCCTCGGAAAGCGGACTTTCCCCCTCGCATCTTTACTAAGCCAGCTCCTTTCCAGCCAGGTGAGAAGTTAGTCTTTCGCGTGCATTACGGGTGGTTCAACGCAGGCGAAGCTGTATTTGAAGTATACCCCAAGATATACACCGTAAGAGGCCTGCCCTGTTATGTGTTTAGGGGAAGTGGAAAAACCGCCTCTGCTTTTGAGTGGTTCTATAAGGTCAGAGATTATATGGACTCCTACGTAGATACAGCTCAACTACGGACTCTTTTATATTACAGGTGGGTAAACGAAGGCGATTTTCACTTTGTAGACACAGTTTATTTTGACTATGAGCACAAAGAGATAAGAGGACGCAAGGGCACATTTCCAATGGAGACATGGACCATGGATATGTTAGGAGCTTTCTACTATGCTCGGAGATTAGATGTACATTCTATGCCCCCAGGTACTGTAGTGCCCATACCTGTATTCTTAGATGATAAGATTTATGATTTGGGAATGAAAATTTTAGGAAAAGAAGTCATAAAAACCGACTTAGGTACTTTCAGATGCATAAAAATTACGCCCTTAGTAGTAGCAGAGCGGGTCTTCCGAGGGCGTGAAGAAATGATTATGTGGGTAACAGATGACGAGAATCTTATCCCTGTCAAGATTACCTCACCTATAATTGTAGGAAGTGTCTCTGCTACACTCAAGCACTATGAAGGGATAAAATACCCTCTTACAGCTAAAATAAAGTAAAAACAGGGTACCTCACTTCAGCAACATACTCCATAGGCGGAGGAGGGTGCCCTTGAGCTCTCTTCTATCTACTATCATATCTACAAATCCATGCTCCAGTTGGAATTCGGCTTCTTGGAAGCCTTGGGGTAAGTCCTTCCCCGTCGCTTCTCGTATGACGCGGGGACCCGCAAAGCCTATTAGAGCCTTAGGCTCTGCTATATTGATATCTCCCAACATGGCGAAGCTCGCTGTTACACCCCCCATCGTAGGGTCCGTAAGAAGAGAGATGTAAGGCATGCCAATTTTATTATAGCGAGCTATCCATGCAGCTGTTTTTGCCATCTGCATAAGACTGAGAGAGCCCTCCATCATCCGAGCACCTCCACTCCGAGAAACAATCAAGAGAGGTAGCTTATGCGCAATAGCATGTTGAATAGTGCGGGCTATTCTTTCACCGACTACACTTCCCATGCTGCCTCCTATAAAGCCAAAATCCATCACCGCCACAGCTACAGTGTAACTACCTATCCGTCCTACAGCACAGCGTACAGCTTCAGTAAGAGAGGTTTTCTTTTGCGCTTCTGCAAGGCGCTGCGTATAAGGACGAGAATCTACAAAGCCTAAGGCATCCACAGGAAGTATGTCCTCAAAGAGCAACTCATAAGAGCCCTCCTCAAAAAGGATGCGGAAGTATTCCTTACTACCAATAGGGAAATGATAGCCACAATGCGGACACACATAATGAGACTGCATAAGCTCTTTTATATGAAGGGGTTTGCCACAAGAAGGACACTTGACCCAAAGCCCATCAGGGGCCCCGATCTTCTCAGAAGTCGCTGTCCGGATCCCTTCTTCCTTTCTGAGATACCAGGTCATGTCACCTCAAATTTAGGGAAACGATATGCGCTTATGAAGGACAAAACTGACAGGAAAAGTACCCAAAGCTGCAAAACCACGAGCCACCGCAGCGCGCCATCGCATCGCAGGTAAAACCATGTATAGCCCCTCCATAACTAACCCATTCAAAAAGTATATGAGCCCTATAACGAGTAAAAATCTAACCAGTTGTCCGTGCCACCTCACCTCCTGCGACTCAAAGACCCACTTCCGGGTCAAGTAAAAGCCTATTAGCACACCTGTCCCGAAGCTTATCGTCAGGGATAGCCAGTGCCCCATACCTAAGTTTCGTAGGAGAGCATAAACCCCCACATCCCAAAGGGTCCCACCTCCCCCTACTATTACATAACGCCAGAATCGTACATTTAGAACCCAATGGCGGAAATACTTCTTCACGCTACAAAGCTACGCAAAGCCTATGAGGGCAGATACATCATAGATGGAATAGACGTTCAGATAGAGGCAGGCCAGTCCTATGCCTTAGTAGGACACTCAGGCTCAGGAAAAACTACTCTGTTGTATCTTTTAGCCCTCTTAGAGAAGCCTGACGAGGGAGACATATTCTGGAGAGGAAGCCCTCTCCTCTCACTTTCAAAGTCTGCGCAAGCCCGATGGCGCAATCAGAATATAGGGTTCGTTTTTCAGTTCTTTCACCTCATAGCTGAGCTACGAGTATGGGAAAATGTGGCTTTACCTGCAGTGCTATCAGGTAGTACGTTCAACCGAGAAAAAGCCAAAGCCTTAGAATGGCTAAGCTATGTAAGACTCAAAGAGAGAGCCTATGATCTACCTACACACCTCTCAGGAGGTGAGCAGCAAAGAGTAGCTATTGCTAGGGCACTCTTCATGAACCCCCCTCTCATCTTAGCAGATGAACCCACAGGGAACTTAGACAGCGAACAGGCTAACCAGGTAAGCCATCTCTTCTTCAATTTGACCCGCTCAGCTCATAAAGCCCTTCTGTTAGCTACGCATAATCCCTCTTTAGCTAAAAAAGCCGACCTAATCCTTCGCCTTCAGAATGGGAAACTTATTCACACCGCCTCTCCAGAGCTTGTTTAAGCATTTCTACGGGGAAAGAACCGCTCTGCTACTTCACCTGCCTTAGCAAAAGCGACACAACCTACTACGGTAGAGAATAGCACGATTACCCATACCACTTCCCGCCAAACTTGCGAGAGAGCCCCAAAAAGGAGAGAAAATTCGCCCTTGGGTAGGAAGCTCAAAGCTGCCCGGAAAGCAGCCCGTTTTTTGAGGCCCCATGCCCTCGCCGCCCAGAAAGTAGAAAGCCCCTTCAAGAGTACAGCTAAAATAGCCCATCCTATGCCTTCCCCCACTGGTAGTCTCCCTAATCCAACCTGATAACTGAGACTGAAAAAGAAAAAACCTATACTCAACTCCCGAATGGGACCCAGATTCCGTTCAGCTGCCAGATGGAGCGTGCTCTCCCTGGGAATAAGAACACCTAAAAGAAATGCCGTAAGCGCCCCAGACAAACTCAAGATATGTCCTAAGGAGCCTACACCCAATACTAATCCTAGCATTAAGAAAACTTCCAAAGAGTTTTCCGTGGAATATGATATGCGGGTCGTAATCCAAGGTATTAGCCGTTTATGAGTCAGCCAAAATACCATTGAAATAGCTATAAGTGAGAAGAGAAGTTTAGCTAAGAAGAGCCAACTCAGGGCTTTGCCTCCCACTAGAGGAGTGAAGATACCTAATAAGCCTACACCTACTATGTCCTCAAAAATTAGTAGTCCGAGGAGTAGTTCTGCCTCAGCAGTGGCAAGTCGGCTATAGTCCAAAAAAAGGCGGGCTACGACTGCCGTACTACTGGGATATAGTGCACTACCTAATATGATCGCTTCCAGAGGAGGGGAAAAAAATAAGGCTATCCCTGTGATCGCGCCGAAGTTTATACCTAGGTCAATAAGAGCAGGCCAGAGAATATTCCGACCCAGCTGGGAGAGATACTCAGGTGAATATTCCAAGCCTACAAAGAAGAAAAGCAGCCAAATGGCTATCTCACCTATAAGCGGAAAAAACTCATGAAGCCAAGGAAGAGGCAGGAATTGCGCCAATAGCCCACTTACCATAAAGCCTAAGATGGTAGGAATGCGTCCCTTCTGAAGTATCCAGCTGATGCCAAATAGCCCCACTAAAAGGAGCCCTAAGAGTCCTAAATGAAGGATAGCATTTTCACTCATTAGAACCCTTACACAGTGGGAGCACCCTTTCTATCTGAAGGCGAGTGCCCACAGCCACAAGGGTGTCTCCAGCCTGGATGCGTTCCGTGTAGGGGTCCGGACTAGGAATAGTTTTACCCTCTCTCAAAATAGCAATAATGGATACCCCTGTTCTTCGGCGGAGCTCTAAATCTGCTAAGGTTTTCCCTTGCATGACACACCCTTTCTGAACAGGTATCCACTCCATCATTACCTCTTGGAGAAGCAAATTGACCTTATCAGCAGGGAGGGGTTGATATCGCACTCCCCCTAAAATGAAAGCTACTTCCCTTGCCTCTTCATCAGAGAGCTTCACGCTCCAGCAGGGCTCCTCTTCTTCAGAGCGAACATAAAATAGTTCTCTTTGGCCGGCATTATAAATGATAAGTATAAGTTGTCCTCCCTCTTGCAAGGCGAGGGTGTATTTACGCCCTAGACCAGGCAGATGCGCCTCTCTAACTACCACCTTTCAAAAGTAAGATAAAACAAGGCAAGAAGTTTTTTTCCCTAATATTGTCTGCATGAAGCTACATGAGTATCAGGCAAAGGAAATTCTTACAAAGTACCAGCTTCCTGTGGCTGGGGGGATTATGATAGAAGAGGCAGAAGAGGCAGAGGCTGCCGCCCTAAAAATAGACCCTGCAGGTAAAGGTCCCTGGGTACTCAAAGCCCAAGTCCATGCAGGCGGACGAGGGAAAGCAGGGGGAGTAAAGCTCGCTAAATCTCTTCAAGAAGTGCGAGAATTAGCCCGTCAGATGATTGGAATGAAGCTCGTCACACCTCAGACAGGCCCACAAGGAAAAACCGTCCGCAAGTTATACATCACTGCAGATGCCTTTTACCCAGGTCCTTCGCCCATACAGGAATTCTATGTAAGCCTTACTTTAGATAGAACTGCAGAGAGGGATGTGCTTATTGCCAGCGCAGAAGGAGGCGTGGAAATAGAGACAGTGGCAGCTGAGCGTCCAGAGGCTATTTTGAAAGTTTACATCAATCCCTTCATGGGACTAATGCCTTTCCAGGCAAGGCAGGTAGCTTATCACTTAGGCCTATCTGGAGAGGCTTTCAAAAATGCTGTAGACTTCCTTCTCAAGTTATATCATGCGTATAATGCGCTAGATGCAAGCCTCTTAGAAATCAACCCTATGCTCAAAACTTCCGATGATAAGATCATTGCACTGGATGCCAAATTAGAGATAGAAGATAATGCTCTAACCGTCAGACATAAGCACTTAGAGGAGCTTCGAGACCTCTACGAGGAAGAACCCCTAGAAACAGAAGCTCGCGAAGCCGGGCTGAGCTATGTCAAACTAGACGGAAATGTCGGCTGCATGGTCAACGGAGCAGGCTTAGCAATGGCTACGATGGATATGATCAAGCTTGCGGGCGGCTGGCCAGCGAATTTCTTAGATGTAGGCGGTGGTGCAAGTGTAGAAAGAATAGCCAAGGCATTCCAAATCCTCCTTAAGGACCCCGCAGTAAAGGTGATACTTATCAACATATTCGGAGGTATCGTGCAGTGTGATAGGGTGGCAAATGGCATTCTGCAGGCGTATAAGCTGATTGGGCACATACCTGTACCTATGGTAGTACGCTTACAAGGAACTAATGCGGACCTCGCCGCGCAAATCCTAAGAGAATCAGGCCTACCTCTTATACCTGCTGTGGAGTTGTGGGAAGCTGCCCAAAAGGTTCAAGAAGCTCTTCAAAGAGCTACTTCTTAAGGTGAGTTTGCCGCCTGTACTCACCATAGCGGGCTCAGATAGCAGCGGAGGGGCTGGCATTCAAGCTGACCTCAAGACTTTCACTGCTTTAGGTACTTATGGCATGAGCGTGATTACTGCTCTCACAGCCCAGAACACGACAGGTGTCCATGCCACAATAGTACTACCGCCAGAATTCATACAAGCGCAATTAGAGGCTGTCTTCAACGACACACCTCCCAAAGCTATCAAGACAGGTATGTTAGCCAACCGGGAGATTATCCGCTCTGTAAGGAGTTTTCTTGAGGTGCATGCCTTGAGTATTTCGCTCGTCATAGACCCTGTTATGATAGCTACCTCAGGCGCGCGGCTTCTAGAGCCAGATGCTGAAGAAGAGCTACGAAACTTCTGCAATAAGGGCACAATAGTAACTCCTAACCTCCCCGAAGCTGCTGCCCTTCTTGGGACGTCCCTGCCTACCTCCGAAAAAGAAGCAAGAGCGCTGGGAGAAGCTCTCTCCATAACCTATCCTCAGCCTTTTTGGCTCGTAAAAGGAGGACATGCTCCATGGGAAAAACATACTGTTACTAATTGGGTCTTCCAAGGTGGCAAACTCTTTCAGCGCCTTGTACAAACCCGTCAGACCTTGCCGAGGCCTACCCACGGTACGGGATGTATGTTAGCCTCTGCTATTGCTGCTTACCTTGCCCATGGATATGAGCCCATCGTAGCCATCCTCTCTGGATTAGATTTTATCCAAAAGGCTCTCTCCCATGCAGACTTATCTCTCGGGAAAGCTGCTGTAATCCCTAACCCCTCTGCAGCTTTATGCAAGTAAAGCACCTTTGGCTCTTCCCCCTTTTAGGAATAGCCCAAATTCAACTTAGCCAAAACCCGATCTCTGGCGACTGCCGTATTTCTCAGGAATCTCTCAAGCCCATAATCCCTCCCTTCTTCCCCTACCTCTATCAGTATGAGTGGGATAATACCCGCAAAATGGAAACCGCTTGGTTTTCCCCTCATATTCGCTTACGAATAGAGCAGAGAGCTTGCACTCGCCATCATATTACCTACGAGCTTCGTCTTCCTCCTTCTTATTCTTTCTCTACTGGATTCACCCGCGGTATCCTTTCTCTGCTGGATACAGTCATTACTCTCATTCATAGGGAAAATTTCGCCTTCCTTGCTGTGAAGAGAGCGATATGGGATAAGCTCATCCAACACGCACAAATGCGTTCCATAGGAGAAGTAGTCATGCTTCCCTATCAAGAGTGGAGCTTTCTGCTTCGCTTGGATAGTGATCAAGAAGGATACGTAGCATTGCTGGAAACTATACGATATATTAGCAGTCAAGCTATCCAGCGTCCCGGAATACCCGACTACATGGATGATGGATGGAGCCCTTGAAGCTAATTCGTAATGGAAAAGCGGAACTGTACTCCCACCGCCGTGAAAGAGGTAGGAAAAGCATTAGATAGCACAGGGCGATTTCGGGTATGTTCTATATACACTCTTACGTTCAGCTGAGTACTTACTGCATAATCTACGGAGGGCTTCAGCGTGAAAGAACGAGTGCCCCCCACAGGCTGGACAAATGTCTCATTATCTAACTGACGATTCTGGTTGGTAAGATTACGATAGGTAACTTCTACTCTAAAGTTCACACTATTGCGAAGCTCAAAAGTCCTCCCGAATAGGCTAAAGGGTTGCAGGAAGCTCTCCCTTCGCCAATTCCAGGCAAGGCTTAGCTCTGTAGTGTAATTCTGATTGAGCTGGAGCGCACCTACATTGAAGGTAAGCGTGCGAGTGCGCCGAAACTCTAAGTTAGTATTCATGCCGTTCTTCCAGTTGAAGCTAAGACCTACAAGTGGGGAGAAACTTTCCTGGATGCTTACTGCATTAATGACGTAAACTGGCTCAAAATTATAGATAGTCATCCCCGCGATGGTGTCTGTGGGTGATTGGATAGGCTGGAGGGTTTCAGAGAGCCCATCTCCATTTTGATCTATTGCGCGCAGATTGAGAGTGTAGTTAAGTGTATAAGTAGCTCTATAGTTATGAGAGAGAGTTACGGTACGAAATCTATCTTTGAAGAAAGGTAGCTGCGTAAGACCTGTATAATTTACATTCCAGTTGGGAAGCGGTAAGGAAGGGAAAGGAGAGAGCGGCATTCGTTTAGGGTTATAGGGTCCATAGGCACTGAGGAAAGACAGGACTACCACCTCCTGCTGAGAACCCGTGTAGCCATTCCAATAGTCTCTACGAGTTAGACCTGCATTTGAGCCTAATACAGCTTCATAAAGTGGATTTGCTAGGCGAAGGCGCTGGGAGAAGATATACCGATACTCTCCTTCTAATTGTTGATAACCCCTATCTCGGCGCCCTGAGAGAGCCGTACCCAGGGCCCAGAAGCTCATACTGAAATTCCCTTGCGCACTGGGGTTACTGAAGCGAAAGCCTTGCGAAAGGGTATCCCATGAAAATAATCCCCCTCTGGAGAAAGTCTCGTTTCGGGTTAGCGTGATGTCTATCCTGAGGTCCTTAAGAGGGGCGAGGTTACTCCGAGCATTGAGCTGAGTACTACGAGTTTGCTGAAAGGGTAATGTGAAGTAGGGATTACGAGTAAACCATCCTTTCTGAGCAGCTTCTTGTAGCCAGTCCCCTGCTAAGTTGGGCTGTTCTCCTAATATGAAATTCCATCCTGGAGCTTGACTGCGACGGCCTGTGAGGCTATCCTCATAGTCCCAATCTAAGCCCAAGTTAGCAGGACGAGGTAGAAAACCCGGCAGACTTGTACTCTGCTGACGAGAATAGTTGATATCTATACTCTGTATGCTGAGGACTACCTTAGTCAGGGCTTTACCTATCTGACGCACAGCAGAATAGGGGTCTTCTTCCTTTTTACGGGAGGTATCAGAGCGCCCTGCTCCTACCTGTGGCGGTGTAGGAGAGAGTAACCTATTTATTGGCTTGATTCTCCTGTAAAGACCACTTAACTGGAACTGATTACTCAGCTGAATATTCCTATTATTAGATATGGTATTGCCGAATTGCTCCTGCCCTAAGGCGGCTGTATTCCAACGGTACTCTGCTGTGTAGGTGATACTACTATTTATCCAGTCTGTCCATTTTATTTTATTTAATGGTAGACGATAGGTGGCAGTAACATTTTGATTGAAAAGCAGTGTCCGCCCAAAGTTAATTCTTTGGTATTTCCCTCTTTTAGGGTCCTTTCCAAAACTAAGGAAGTTTTGCCAGAGGCTGTCGCGCTTTTCTGGGGTATTGATAGGTCCTTCAGGCTCATCTACTCGCGCTTGTACATTTGCATTATAGTTAAAAGTCAGGCTAGGTGTAAGGTTCCACTGGAGAGTGTATTGCCGATTAAGCAGGAAGTTTTGATAGAAAGTGGGGCGCACCTCAGGTCCCCCATTGATTGCCCGAAGGCGCTGTTCTTGATATTGACGATTGCCCTCTATCCGCCATCCTACTTGGGCAGGTAGATAGCTTATACTGAGGTCTCGCAGAAGTGCTGTTTTAGTTTTGCCGAAAGGACGTAAGGGCTTAGCCTGAAAATTATAGCTATAACTTACGCCAGCCGTATATTGCTTGTTGATGAGGTATTCCGTTTGAGGATTTCGGCTAAAAGTTTCGTTATAGCCATAATTGAAAAGAAAGTTCTGTATATGCCAGAATCGCCGTTTAGGGTTAGGATTTACGTAGGTTTTTCGTACTCCTGCAAAAGTATAACTATAGGTACGACTATAAGTGGTCAAGATTCTCTCTAAACTATCTCGAGCCACTGGATCAGGCTGAGCCTCCAATCGCGTCCGAGAAAGCACATCTGGATCATAGGGGCTGTACAATGGCCTTACGAAGGTCTCTCCATAAGTGAAAAAGGTAGGAATTTCAACCCCCACTTTTTTAGGAAGGAGTTTATGTAGCTGAATTCCACCTGTGAATGTGTAGCGCTGATTCCACTCCGTGGAGCGTTGGCTTACCTTTTGCTCTATGGAACCGTACCAGGGCGTGCCATAGCTGCCCGAAAGCGCTAAGTTACCTAAGTCTGCCAGTCGTAGATTGAGCACACCCGAAGCACTCCAGC
>JANXCJ010000049.1 GCA_025060275.1 Bacteroidia bacterium
TCTGGAAGTGGGAGCATTGTATGGCACAGGCTACCTCCTACTAAATTTTTGGAGAAACTTCTCCGGAAGAAGCTTTTATCCTGCTTATGAGGTATGGGGCCTATTAGGGTATGCCTGCACTTTTGTCTTAGCCCATTTAGCGTTTTTGAACTATGCTCCGCCCTACCGCATACGCAGAGTAGTAGGAGCGGTTATGGTGGCTTTTCTCACAATAGTACTCATAAGCTATCTCATCCCCCCTATCAATGTCTCTCGGTTCATGGTACTGAGCTTAGCCATAGGGGCTATTCCTGTAGGTTTAGCGCTACGGGCATTGGACAATTGGATTCGTAAAGGGCGCTTGCACCTTACGGGTGAGCTATCACACCGACTGATGGTGGTAGCAGAACCAGGGCAATTTGCTCGGCTCCGGAAACTCCTTTTTGAAGACATTCGCTATCCCGCAGAGTTTTTAGGCTTCATTAGTCCGCGTCCGCATAAGGAGGCCCTGGGAACACCCGCTCAGCTCCCTTTCCTCCTTGATAAGTATGCACCGGATGAACTTATCTTCTGTAATGCCAGCCTCACCTCTCAGGAAATCATCTCACTAATGATGCGATATTTTTATCGCCGCCTAAGCTTCAAAATTATACCTCCCTATGCTGACTATCTCATTGGCCCCCAAAGTATCTTAGTGAGCCGAAATTCGCTTAGACTTTATCTGCGGCTTCACCAACCCGAAGTGCTTTTTCAGAAAAAGATATTTGATTTTTCCGTCAGCATATTACTCATCTTGGCATATCCTGCTATCTTCTGGATATATCACAAACCTCTTGCAGCCTTCAAGAGCTTAGTGGGCGTACTGCTTGGAAGGTATCACTTTGTAAGTTATAGTGAGTTTCCCTCAGAAGAAATGCCTCTTTTGAAAGAGGGGGTTCTCACAACAGAATTACTGCGTGAGTACTACCCTCACACTTTCAGTGTGGACCTGATGTATGCCCACCGCTACTCCGTACTGCTAGATTGGAAGATTTTATTGATGGGGCTTCCACATCTTGGCGCACTACAGACAAGTAAGTAGGACAAATACTCTCAGCCTTATAAAAACCCTACTTCTCTACCTTAGTGGATGTACATTTGGACAGGCGTGCAGGCAATCAGCCTCTTTTTATCAGGAACCTAGAATATGGAGGCATTGGACTATTTACCCTGAGATTTTCCCCTGTTTACCTGTAAGCTGTGGAGAAGACTCTACACCCTGGGCTATTTCTCTCATTCTTCGGAGAGACCCACTCACAGGGAAGGTAGAATGGCTTTCTGGACATCGTTATGCTCTGATGTATGCCTTAGAGCAACTTCCGGTGCAGCTCATCTTATTAGAGATAGCGGCAGAGGATAGTTTTTTCTTTCCAAGAAACTCAGTGGAGCGCACATTTTTCAGAGAATCCCTTGAGCAGTGGATTATAGAGGAGTTTATTCCCTTCTTAGGACCTTATTCTATAGGATATGTAGCCTTCGGTAAAGGATGGACTGAGAATTTCGTCTCGGGAGACGAATGGAATAATCTGCTTAGCCGCTTAAGAGCCCAAGAGTCCTCTATCCACTGGGGTTGGTGGGTAGATTCGCTTTATCAAATGGCATCTCTGGAGAAATGGGATTTTTTAGTGATGACACATTCCTCTGATTTGGGGAAAGTGGATAAACCTTTATTTCTTGTACAGCCTAATTTGAAGGGTGTAGGAGAAAAAACTTTGAAAAGAGAAGGACACACTGAAAAAGCCTGGGAGGTTTTAGGCATTTTAGCCTACCAGCAGGAGAAGGAACCTTCATGTCCCTAAACTTTCTAATAGTGCGTCTTAGTAGCATGGGAGATGTTATTCTTACTACCCCTCTCATCCGAGCCTTAGTGCGAAAGTTTCCCGAAGCGGAAGTACATTTTCTTACACGGTCTTCCTACGAGCCTTTATTAGCTTACCATCCCCTCCTGAAGGCAGTACATAGCTGGCCCCCCTCCCGTAGCCTTCGGAAGATTTTATGGACAGGCATAATAGACCTTCAAAAGAACCTTCGTACGTTAGCCTTGCGATGGCAGTTTCGGTATAAGTACTTTACCACTTTCCCCAAGGAGAATTACAAGAAATGGAAAATGGTGAATTTCCATCACATAGTTCCTTTGCAGCATGTGGTACTACGCTACGGAGAAGCTCTTCGCTCTTGGGGTATCAAGCCAGAGGAGTTAGAACGATTGGAGGTACATATACCTTCATCCGTTGAGCAGCAAATAAGAGCGGAATTAAGAGAAAAGGCTGTAGATAAGCCTTGGTTAGCGGTAGGTTTAGGGGGCACTTACGCTACGAAGCGATGGCCCTTAGAATACTATGAAGAGTTCCTAAATAGCTGGGGATGGCCTACTATTTTACTGGGTGGGGTAGCGGAAAAGGAATTAGCTGCATATTTAGCCGGTAAGCTGCGATTTCCTGTTATTGTAGGGGCAGGACGCTACTCCCTCTTAGAAACAGCAGCAGCCATCAAAGAAGCCTCACTTCTCCTAAGCCACGACACAGGGACCGCGCATTTGGGAGCTGCTATGGGCACGCCTACCGCTGTGATTTGGGGAAATACTATTCCCCAGTTTGGCATGACGCCTTGGTATGTGCCCCATGTGAATATAGAAGTAAGCTCTCTTCCTTGCCGCCCCTGTAGCAAGTTGGGATTTGACCGATGCCCAAAAGGGCATCATAAGTGCATGCGCCTCCTCACACCAGACTACGTAGCAAGAATACTAAAAGACTTCTGGGTGAAGCAAGGTATGCAGGCTTAGCCACTTCATAAATACGAAACATTCCCTTTGTAACTTTAGAGGCATGCAGTTCAGAAGAATTGGACTCTTGACAACGCTGCTGTGGGCTCAGATTCAGGAAGATTTCTCAGACGGCGACTTCAGTAACAATCCCATCTGGTCAGGCACAGATGCATATTGGAGTGTAACGTCTGATTATAGGCTTCGCAGCAATGGACCTTCTGCCACCTCTACAATCTATCTCTCCACTCCTAATACCCTAATTCAAAACACAGAGTGGCGATTCTGGGTAAGAGTGGCTTTCAACCCCTCTTCCCAGAATTTTGCACGAGTATACTTAGTATCTGACCGCTCTGACTTGACAGACCCAAATCTCAATGGGTACTATCTCCGTCTTGGCGGCATAACAGGCAATTTGGATAGCTTAGAGTTTTGGAGGCAACAAGGCGGCACACATACTCGGCTGGCAGGTGGAAGACCTGGTCGCTTTGGAGGTACTAACAATATCCTTCGCGTACGAGTAATTCGGGACGCAGCAGGGGTGTGGCAAGTTTTTACAGACACCCTCGGCTTTTGGGAACCTGAATTCAGTCTAACAGATAATGTGATTTCTACCACTTCTCACTTTGGGATTTATTTTCAGCACACCTCTAGCAATAGACAAAACTTATGGCTAGATGATATCTATGTGGGACCTCCCATTCAGGACAATACACCTCCTCAAGCTCTATCAGCTGAGGTAGTTACGCCTACTCAAGTCCGAATAACCTTCTCTGAAGCGGTAGAGAATACCTCGGCTACAAATATAAATGCCTATACCATCTCACCTGGAGCTATACCCATAGTAAGTGCGACACGTCCCCTTCCGAATACGGTAGAACTTACACTTGGTCAGCCTCTTCAGCCTTCTGTCTCCTACACTCTCACCTACACAGGAATTCAGGACATGGCAGGAAATGTAGGTAGCGGTTCTGTACCCCTCATATTAGTTGAACTGCCTGCTCCAGGAGACCTCATATTTTCTGAAGTCATGGCTAAGCCTACCCCTGTTGTAGGACTGCCTCCTTACGAATATGTGGAGATTTATAACCGGTCCACGAAATGGATAAAGTTAGATGGTGTAAGGTTATGTGACGCCTCGCAGTGTGCTACCATAGGTGCAGGGATCTTAGCTCCAGGGGGATTCGCGTTACTCATACCTAACTCAGCTGCTTCAGACTATCCAGATGGGATAGCCCTTTCAAATTGGCCTACCTTAAATGACAGTGGGGATAGCCTGACACTGTGGAATAGCAATAGCGACCGGTTAGATTTTTTGCCTTACAAATCTAGTTGGTATAGAAATTCCGCAAAAGCGCAGGGAGGATGGAGTTTAGAGCGAATTGACCCCGATAACTTATGTGCTTTAGACTCTAACTGGATAGCTTCGGTAGCAGCGGCTGGCGGCACGCCTCGCGCGCCCAATAGCGTATTAGGTATGTGGAGAGACACGATACCTCCCAGGCTACTAAGAGTAGACTTTATCTCCAACACAGAGTTAGTACTTGTTTTCTCCGAGCCTGTAGATGTAGCTTTTATGCAGAGCCCCACAAGGTATCAGATTACCGGAGGTCCGAGCGTTTCCGCTGTACAGATTTCGGGGGAGCAAGTATATCTCACGCTTTCTGCTCCCCTTGCTCCCAGTACAGACTACACGATTTCAGTAGAAGCTGCTGACTGTATGGGGAATCAATCTCTCTCTCAATATGTATTCGGCTTGCCCGAGCCTGCCGCCCCTCATGATGTCATAATTAATGAAATTATGGCTGATCCAGACCCTGCCGTAGGGCTGCCTCCCTTTGAGTATATAGAGATTTATAACCGCTCTCAGAAGTACATTGCCTTAGAAGGATGGACCCTGAAAATTGGCAGCTCTCAGCGCACTTTACCTCCTTACCTCCTACGTCCTGGAGAATACGTAACGCTTAGCTCAGTAGAAGCAGCGCTTGCTTTGGCGCCGTATGGGGCTACTATTGGTTTCTCATCTTTCCCAGCTGTTTCAAATAATGGAAGTACCATAACTCTACGAGATGCAAATGGAAATATAATAGATCTAGTGAAATATGATATCACATGGTATAAGGATGAGCAAAAAGAGGAAGGAGGATGGAGTCTAGAGCGAATTTGGGCAGATTGGCTTTGTGGGGGTTCTGAGGGATGGCGAGCAAGTATAGCGCCATTAGGGGGCACTCCTTCCCAGCCGAATAGCGTACGCCAAAGTACTTCCCCTCCTCCTCCGCGTATTCAGGAAGTTCTTTATGTACCTCCTATCGTACAAGTACGATTCTCCGAGCGGATGGATACGACAGTCCTCTATGATCCCCAAATATATTCATGGGACCCCCCTATTTCGCTTATCGCTGCTACCCCTATTGAAGGAGGATTTGGCGTAGAACTTCTCCCGATGACACCCTTAGAGGAGAGTCGCATCTATCGGTTGAATATTATAGGGCTTCGCAATTGTGCAAACGAAGCTTTGAGTACGCTTAGCACAGAAGTGATAGTGCCCAGTCCAATTACCCCAGGCGATGTAATCGTGAGTGAGATTTTACCCGAACCGCAGACGAGCGGCTCCCGATATGTAGAGTTGTATAATCGTTCTACTCGCATACTGGATATTAGCGAGCTTACCTTGGCTAAGGGAGCTATTCCCAACAGCTTGAAGGAAGTTGCATCTAAACCAGTATATATTTTCCCTAATAGCTATATCTGTCTCACCGCAGACACCACAGATGTCAAGGAGCGCTACCTTCCTCCTCCTACTGCTCGTTTTCATGAGATGAAAAGTTTCCCAACATATGACTATACAGAAGATACTGTATGGGTACTAAGGAAGAGGGACTTAGTAGTTATAGAAAGGGTTCCTTACAAGTCTTCTTACCACTTCCCTGACCTCCGCTCCCGTAAAGGGGTAGCCTTGGAGCGCCTCTCGTTTGACCAGCCAGCAGAGGAGCCTCAGAACTGGTATTCTGCGGCAAGCACCGTGCGATATGGCACACCGGGGTATGCTAACTCACAGAGGGAGATTGCTGGAGAAGCTGGGCAGATAAGAGTAGAGCCTAAGACATTCTCGCCTGACGGAGATGGATATGAGGACCTTCTATGGATACATGTGCCTGTTGCAGAAGCCGGCGTCAAAGCTACCATAAGCGTGCACACTCTTAGTGGCCACCAAATCAAAATGATAGAAGAGAACACCCTTTTAGGCACGAGTGAAAATCAGTTTCGCTGGGAGGGCACAGATGAAAGTGGAAAACGCATGCCTCCGGGGGTTTACATTATTCAAGTAAGACTTACCTCACCGAGCAGAGGAAAAACAAGCACCTACAGGCTACCCTGCGCAATTGCCGAACGCCTGAAATGAAAGGGTACCTCGGCTGTAAGAAGGGAGATACTAAGAGATTTTTGTAAAGATTTTCTTTGTATAGGGCTGTGCTATCGCTACCCAAGATGCTAAGAGGGTTACTGTATGGTGCTGCTCGCCTCCCCTATTGGCGAGTAAAACGACTCTATACAGAAGCCCCCTCTCTACAATGGAAATGGTATGATTACTTTCTCAGAAGAGGTTCTCTCACAGCTTATGGAAAGTATGTAGGGCTTCAGAAAAATATGTCCTATGAAGTCTTCCAGAGAAAGATACCGATAGTTCCTTATGAAAATATTTACCCCTGGATAGAGCGTGCTCTAAAAGGAGAGCCGAATACACTTTGGCAGGGGAGGATTCGATGGTTTGCAAAATCTTCAGGGACGACCAATGACCGTAGTAAGTTCATTCCTATCTCAGAGGAGAGCCTGCGCTATAATCATTTCCGTGCAGCGCGTGAAATGTTTGCCACTTACCTTACAAATTATAAGGGAGAAACTCACTTGTTAGAGGGAAAAATTGTTAGCATAGGTGGAAGCCATCAAATAAGTCATTTGGGAGGGCATGCTCGGCATGGAGACCTTAGTGCTGTATTGCTAGCAAATATGCCTTATTTTTATAGGTACTTTCGGGCTCCCTCACTGAAGATTGCCCTTTTACCTCACTGGGAGGAAAAGCTACCTCTCATGGCAGAAGCCCTTCTTCGGGATAGGTTCAAAATTGTCGGATTAGCGGGTGTGCCCACCTGGACAGTGCTGCTATTTGAGGAGCTTCTTAGGCGCACGCAGGCAGAAGACATTCTAAAAGTTTTCCCATTCTTTGAGGTTTTCTTTCATGGCGCTGTGAGCTTTACCCCTTACGAAAAGCTATTTAGACAATATCTCCCCTCCCCCTCCGTCAGATACGTAGAGGTATATAATGCCTCTGAAGGTTTCTTTGCATTTCAGGACCAGAAGGAAGAAAAAGACATGTTACTCATGGCGGATCACGGAGTTTTTTACGAGTTCATACCTTTCTCAGACTGGGAGCGTGGGAATTGGGAAGCTATCCCATTAGAAGGCGTTCGTGCAGGAGAAACCTATGCCCTTGTGGTTACCACTACGGGAGGGCTATATCGGTACCTCATCGGAGATACAGTACGGTTCGTGAGCACTCAGCCCTATCGTCTGAGAATCGTAGGACGCACAAGGCATTACATTAATGCTTTCGGTGAGGAGTTGATGATAGAGCAGGCAGAAAAAGCGTTAGAGACTGCCTGTAGTGCAACAGGTGCGCAGGTGCGAGACTTCACGGTAGCCCCTATTTACATGGGCTCAGAGAAAAAAGCGGCACATCAGTGGTTGATAGAATTTTCAAGGCCTCCTTTCAGTATAGCGAAATTCAGAGAGGTCTTGGATGAAACTCTTCGTCAGCTCAATTCTGACTATGATGCAAAGAGAGAAGCAGACTTAGCGTTAGGTATGCCAGAGATTATAGTACTGCCAGAAGGTACCTTCTATCAGTGGCTCAAAAGTAAGCAAAAACTTGGAGGGCAAAACAAGGTACCTCGCCTATCTAACGACAGGGTTTATGCGGATGAGATACTGGATATGGCTTTTCCTTCTGATTGATAGTGGATGTCGCTCTGAAAAGCCGCCATCTATCTCTACCGACACAATGGCTATCCTGATACGTAAACTTTATACCTATCGTACTCACCTTCAACTTCAAAACTACTCTCCCCAAGCCTCCGAGAGTCTCCTCTCTGCATACACCTATCACCTCTTAGAGAAACATAAAGTTCAGATAGCTGATTGGGAGAGCCTGCGATCTTACTTTGCCCATAATCCCGCCTATTGGCAAGCTGTATTAGATAGTGTGCTTGTAAAAGCACCCTGATAATAGCTATGGGTTTTCCCCGAGCTACTTGCCCTTCGGTAGATTCGCAGAAGGTTTCTATGCCATATCTTTTGCCATTCCTTAGAAGTATCTAAAGAATCCAGAAACCGGTAGTAGGCCTCCTTCTTCATGGGCCAGCAGCAGGGTGCTGAACCCTCCAATAGCGCCAAGTACTCTGCATCCTGTATGGCTGGAAAATGATAGAGTTTATCTCGCATCGGAATATGCGTGAGCAAACATGCTACTGCACTAACCGAAGCTTTGGGGGGTATCTGCTGAAGGCCCTCGTGAATGCGAGCGTAGCTATATTCACTACAATAGTGCTTAGAGTGGTACCAACGGTGCCGCTCTGGCTCATACCACTTAGAGTACCGATGACCCAAGAGGGACAAGCCCATTATACAGCTTAGTATGGCTCCTGCAGGAAGAAGCCAACGGCTCCTATTGGACTTACGAGCTACCCATGCTACAGAGAGAGGGAGGATAAGAGCAAATTCCAAACCATAGTGATGGAGAGTACCCCACATAAAATAATTGGCTGCGAGGAGCTTATAGAGGTAAATCGGAAGCAAAATCCACAGAAAAGCTGGAGCTGCATAAAAGCTCCACCCCCCTGACCATAGCACGGCCCAGTGAAGTTCGCTCTTTACACCGAAATAGGTTACGTCAGGACTTTCAAATAGCAAACTCCATATTAGTTGAGGCCTCTGCAGAACACGAAGTAGTATTTCACGCGGCTTGTGAGGGGGGGCCATACCTTGCCATCCCTCCTGAAGCTGACGCCTAAGAGCCTCAGTAGGATGTTTTTCAGCCAAGTATGCATAATAAAAAGAAGTTCGGGAGATAGTTTTGAAATTCTTCTCTGCCAGTGGAAGTATTACACCTATTAGCAGGAAAGCATAGAGGAAGCTTATCCCAGCTATCTTTAGAGCGCTATCTCGTAATGAGGGGACTTTCCTCCAGAGCCACGCCCATCCGGTCCAGAGGAATACACCCCATATACTGAAAACTTCTTTGCACCCTACTGTTATCATCCATAAAATCAGAGAAAGTAAATCTCTTCCTCGCTGGAAAAAATATAAACTCCAAGGTAAGGCAGCCACTCCTATAGCCACTTCATGAAACTCAAAAGCTGCAGCACTCCAGAGACCCCACATACCGAAATAGTGAAGAAGAGTCCAAGTGGCTTGTGAGCTAGTTAGCCACTCACTGACTACTTTATATATTCCTACCCCTCCTACCAGAAAACAAAGGATTTGAAATATGAGAAGGCCCCATGATTTACCCAAAAGATAAAAGGGAACAGCGAGAATCACAGACCAATTCACATAGAGCGTGGGGGGATTTATGCCCTTATCCGCAAAGGGCGTCATAGTAGTGAGATGCCCATAAAATAGACGCCCTTTCAAGTAAAACTCGCACATCTGTAAATAATAAGCTGTGTCACCGTAAGTGCGAAAATTATAGTGATTGGGGAGGCTAACTAAGCAGAATAAAACTCCAAATCCTATCAGGAGTCCCCACCCCCACCTTGACACCCCCCGAAAATAGAAAAAAACCTATCTCTTGAGACTGTCTTGTGCCTAAGCCCCTCAAAAAATAATGTCCCCGTGCTAAGCTAGCACGGGGACACATACGAAACTCTCATCCCTTTTTCCCTTCTACTCTACTGTGAGGCGAAGCACAAATTTTTCCTCTCTACCTATTACATTCATGAGGTAGAGACCGGCTGGCATATTCAAATTCAGAGTTGTCTCTTTTCCTCCTTCTATCTCTGCTCTATAATGGAGCCTTCCGAGAGGATCCCATATTTCTATCTGATAACTTGCAGGATAAGGCAAGGAGACCTTAACTACATCACGAGCAGGATTGGGGTAGATAGTAGGCTTTAAGGAAGGTGAATGTAGGGTAGTAGAGCGTCCCCCTGCCTGTAAGTAGAAGGTATAACGCCTTGTTCTAAGGTTAGAAACGGGTAAGACACCATAGACTAAAGGATAAGTCCCAGGCTGAGAAATAGAGAGGCAAGCCAATGAAGTACTTCCACTATCTAAAGGCTGACCCGTGGAAGTGTAGAGGTACCACCACCAGTCATAGCTACTATCCGGCGCGGGCACAAGGACGCCCCCATATAGGCAGAACGTATCTATAGGTACAGGGATCGTATCGCCCGGAAAATATGAGGTTGTGTCATTCGGATAATAAACAATCACTGAATCATTAGGACCCAGCCCCCCATTCAGAACGAAATAGGTAGTATCGGAGCAGCTATAAGTGATGGGACAAGGCCACGATACATGTGTAATGACTTGAAGGATATAGGAAGCGGGACCTACAGGTAAGCAGAGAGTACTTCCTGTTCCTGATATGCAACCTCCTGGCAGAGTAGCGCCACAGACATTCCAGTAGATGTTAGAGATAAAGGGTGTGGAGGGTGGAGAGGCCAGCCCAATATGCATACAGTAAGTTCCAGTGCCCAGAGAAATCGTTCCCGCCCCCGGCAAGTAAGATGCATTCCCAATGGTAAGCCCTGGCATACAAGGAGAGATATTTGGACTGACACATGTATCCCACACAGGGGGTGCTACTGCATTAATGAAGTACTTGAATGTGTCTATTAGGCAGGGGGCAAAATACTGCACAATACTAAGCACATGCATGCCTGGGGAAGTGAGGCACAGTGTGTCTATTACCGGAGACGTAGGGGGTAGTGAAGGAGAGAAAACCTGCCCTTGCGGCACACTGGGACCCTGCATACGCCACTCATATACTATATCTCTATAATGAAGGTTGAATTCATAGCAGCCCAGTGGGAGGGTGATGGTATCGTAGCCTCTTACAGATTGTGCATTAATAAGCAATCTCACAGAGTCTTGACAGGGGTAAGAGGTAGGTAGAGGACTGTCTTGTTGAATGATAATTAGGATGGAATCTGAGCATCCCACTTGATTGAGAGTATCATATCCCCATACCACCAGCCACAACTGATAAAATGCAGGATACGAGGAAGGAGTAGCTAAGGGTGTGCTCAGAGTAGGATTAGTCCCCGAGAGGCTGCCTGAAGAGAAGAAGTTAGACACCTGTGAGCTGATTCCGCGCAACCACCAGTACCATGAGTAGGTGTAGGTTAGGCTTTGTCCGGGTTGAGAACGATGCTGCATTCGGGGATAACAGGTCAAAAAGCCCGTCCGGGTAAAAAGGGTGTCTCCGTCGTAATGCCACTGACCCCCATAAGCTACGCGTAGGGTATCACAACTATACGGTTGCGACCACCCTAAGATAGTAATTCCTGCTAATAACAATGAAACTACCTGCAGCGTCTTCATACTGGTACAAATTTATGAAGACGCCTTTACCCAATAGGTGATGCCAAACAAAGTATTGAATTTCTGCCTACTTGACTGAGTAGAAGCCACCCCCTCATCTTTTCACACAATTAGTTTGAAAGTGTTTGCTTTGTGAGGCTATGCGAATGGTTATACTACTTCCTCTTGTAGGGTTAGGGCAGGACACTATCAAGGTGATGGCGTGCAACTTACTGCGCTACGGAGCCACACCAGGGTATTGCGACCTTACCTGTAAGGATCAGCAGCTAAGAACTATCATCAGCTACGTACGCCCCGACCTCATCGGCATTAATGAAATCTCTAATTCTCCGCTTCTCTTTCGACGGCTCTTAGATTCCGTTCTGAATGTAGGAGGTATAAACTACTGGAGAAGCAGCCTATACCAGAACCCTTCTAATAGCCCAATCGTAAGTGCCCTCTTCTACGATAGCCGTCGCTTCGGCTGGCTGGGACAGAGCCATATAACTGCACAAGGTGGACTCAGAGACATATATGCATTTCATCTTTATTATAAGGAACCTAACTTATCTCAAACGCAGGATACACTCTTTCTTACTGTGATAGTGGTACACTTCAAAGCAGGTAACACCACAGAAGATGCGCAATTGCGAGCCCAAGCCGCCTGGGAAATCAAGCAATATATTCAAAATCTACCCCTCAATCGGCGAAAATTTATAATCCAAATGGGCGATCACAACCTTTATACCGATACAGAGGAAGCCTATCAAGCCCTTAGACAGGTGCTTGTTGATCCTGGGCCTGCTGGTGCCTGGAGTGGAAATAGCACCTATGCTTTCTTTCATACTCAATCCACTCGCCTCCAAATGCTCCCCGACGAAGGATTAGGAGGTGGCTTAGATGATAGGTTTGACTTTATTTTCTTCTCCCCTGAATGCACTACTTCCACTAGCCGAGCT
>JANXCJ010000004.1 GCA_025060275.1 Bacteroidia bacterium
AGTTTTTTATAGACCTCAGTGATCTTGTGGAGATACTTAGGCAAGTAGCGGATCTCTCTGGAGAAGCTGTAAGCAGAGAAGCTCAGCCTGCCTAAGTCTCTATATGACTGAGGCGCTCCATTTTATCTGCTAAGCGCAGAGCTTCTAAAAGAGGGTGGATCTCTCCTTCCATTACTTGTTCTAGGTTATAAAGGGTTAGGTTTATACGGTGGTCAGTAACTCGGTTCTGAGGAAAGTTATAGGTGCGAATCTTTACGCTTCTATCACCTGTAGATATGAGTGAGCGGCGGAGGGAGTCTTCTGCCGCTCTTCTTTTTTGAAGTTCTAACTCATAGAGGCGCGCTCGTAGAATTCTCAAAGCAGTTTCATAGTTCTTTATCTGTGAGCGCTCGTTTTGAATAGCGACCGTGATTCCGGTGGGAATGTGCACGAGGCGGACAGCGGAATAGGTGGTGTTGACTGACTGGCCTCCGTGACCCGAGGAACAGTAGGTGTCCTTCCGAATATCGCTTTCCTTAATTTCAATCTCAATTTCCTCTGGCTCAGGTAGCACGGCTACACTTGCGGCAGAAGTATGAATGCGACCTTGACTTTCCGTTTGGGGTACGCGTTGTACTCGGTGAACTCCCCCTTCATACTTGAGCCAACCGTACGCCCCTTCACCCCGAATTTGAAAAATGATTTCTCTATATCCCCCTATGTTTCCTTCAGTAAAATCGCTTATTTCCCATTTCCATCCACGCTTATCGCAGTATCTTTGGTACATGCGGGCAAGGTCTCCAGCAAAGAGAGCTGCTTCATCCCCACCTGTGCCTGCCCTTATCTCCATAATCACATTTTTATCGTCATCTGGATCCGGTGGAAGAAGAGAGAGGCGAAGCTCCTCCTCTACTTGATTTTTATCCTTTTCAAGCCTTTCTATTTCCTCTACAACTAAGGCGCGCCATTCAGGGTCTTTTGTAGACTCCAGCTCTTCTTTAGCTCGCTGCCAGGCTCCCTCTAACCGTTGCCATCTCTCGTAGAGGGCTACGATAGTGCTAAGGTATTTATGCTCTCTACCAAGTTCTCTTAGCTTCTGGGTATCTTCTACTCCTTGACTTAGCTCCGCTTCTATGCTGTGAAATCTTTTTACCACCTGCTCTAGCCTTTCCCACATATGTGCAAAGATAGTCTGGAGGGGATTTGCAGTATATAACCTAGGTTGGAAACTCACTAGTTTCTTCTGATTGTTGTTATATTTGCTACAAGCATGCGTGTCTTTTTAGTCTGGCTTGCAGGTAGCTGCTTATATGCCCAGTCTGCGGGGGTCTGGCACTGGCATCATTATAGTACTCAAGGAAATGGTGTGCCCGCGGCGGGATGGGAGGGATCTCCGCCTTTTCCTTACAACTCTATTTTAGGTAAGACGGTCGTAGTGGGGGACACGGTATATGTATTAGGCACTATCTCACATCCTTCTGGTGGTCAGGGTTTATATCTGCCTAACTCAAGTGTAGAGCTGACAGGCACTAATGGAGGGGATTTTTCTACTTATGTGATCGCTTACAGAAGAGCTGATGGTAATTTCCTGTGGGCGGCACACTTTTTTCCCACACAGGCGGGAGGAGCACGAGTAAGAGGGACAGACCTTCTCGTGGCGCCTGACCATACGGTATTTGTACTTCTATCCGCGTACTCTCCTTCGTCTAGCGGGCGATTAGAGGGTATGATTTACTACGGCTCTTCAAGAGCCTCCCTAAGTCTGAGTGCTAATGCAATTGATACTTATTATCAGTCTTATCTAATCCGCTTTTGGGTGCAGGGTGGTATGGTTGGGGGGCTTGCGGTAAAACGCTTTTTCTGTGGGGACCCTTTAAGTGTCGGTTGCGGTGGCTTTGAGGTGAATTTGTTTTCTCTACTTCTTGTAGGTGATAAACTCTGGGTGAGCGGGACAGTCGTCAACTCTGGACACAACTCCCTCTCCATCTCAGATGTGGTTGATAATTCCTTTTTGACCTTGCTTGATCAGCTTTTCAACTGGGGGGGTATAGTGCAAAATCCTACCCCTCAGGCTGTCTTAATCCGAATGCAAGCAAATAACCTTGAACCAGAGGCAGCAGCTGTTTATAGGGGAAATAATGCTAATAATTTAGATCAACCAAACTGTTACGGTCGCTTGATCTTTCCGTTTGGGGATGATACTGTCGCCTGGATGGTAGTTCAGCGAGAGAATGGAAGTGTGCGATTTGATGCCACAAACGGAGGGTCTACTCCTGAAAACTCTAATGCTGCTGCAGTTAGGCTCTTATTGATTATGAATACCTCTAACTCCATGCTGATGATAGGCGGGGGCAGTTTAGTATTAGCTAATTTTCTCTCTCCTTCTTCCTATCCCCCGCCTCAATATTATGGCGTGCTCGCTCTACACACCAAAGAATTGTACTGGGCAGTAGTAGACACAGCAGGATATTCGGTTGGTTCTTTTCCTGCTTTTCCTCAAACCCCTTTCCCTCGCATGATGCTCAATAGGACAGGCCTTTCAACGGTTGGTTCTGCTTCTTATACTGCGCCAGTCGTCTCCAGTTCGCTCCGACGATTGAACCTAAGTGGAATAGCTTACGAGCGGGTAGGAAACTCTGATCCATACATTTATCTCTCTGGCACACTTGAAGGAACCGAATGGCAGCTGGTGGAGGGGCTTAGTAGTGGACCCGTTTCTCTTCCTGGCGCTAATTCACTCACGGGAAGAGCAAGCTTTGTATTAGGCTTACGACATGGAACGAGTGGCTGGAAATTTTCAGGATACAAGAGAATACTGAGCAGTGCCCCTAGTCCTTTGCAGCAGGAAGTCGTAGTGGCAGGAATGGGGAAGCATCCCGTACACCCTCAGCTCTATCTTTTTGGCTGGTCGCGAGATAGTTTCATAGTAGAGCCGAGGTGGAGTGATGGACGCAGTGATACAGTGCGCCCTTCATCCTTGAATTCGCCTCCTCGCTTATGGGTAGGTAGATTGGACATTTATCGTATTAGTTCCTCTGGATCACTGGAGAATCTCTGTGTGCCTGACAGTATCAATCCTCCTAATAACCTACACATAGCGGGTACTTGGAATAATATGGTCAAGCCTCAGCTAATATGGGTACCCAAAGATCCAAACCGACGCTATCGGGCTAATCATGGATGGGCAGCTATCTTAACAGACTCTCTCAACTCTCTCACAGGAGAAGGTTATGTTAGTGCTAGTCGTGATCTTATAATACCTGGAAGACTTATGGAGGGAGATTACTTTCTTGCCTTACGCACTCCTGTATTGAGAGATAGTTTTGCGGAGGTCGGTGACACGCTCTCTATTTCTGTAGAGGGCACTACTATACCCTACCTTCAACGAGGGGGGGCACTTCGGTGGTATCGCATAGTGAAACGCTTTGCTGGCGGGGGAAATAGCTTGCCCTTGGCACCTATCACTGGTAGTTTTTATAGAAAGTCCCACAGGTTTGAAAATATTAATGGTTTACTGTATTTTCCATGGAAAAATATTCCGACTCCTCCCATAAATCAGGAGAATCTATATCTACTGGACTATCGGGCTCAGCTAGATACTCTTATACTATACTCTATAGAGCTGAATTCAGGAGAGGTTCATAGTCTGAGAGGATGGTCTCGCGCACAAAGGGGATCCTTGATATTTGCAGACCCTTTTAGAGGAGAGATATGGAGCCAGCTCAATGGTGATCGGGTAGTGCTCTATAAACTGCATCCTACTAACCCTGCCTTGGATGACTCTGTAGTGATTCAAACGGGAAGTTTGTCCTTTGCGCCTTCCTCGGAGGTAGGATATCCACTGGGCTATCCCCAAAAGTGGGTTCTTAATATGCCGAGGTCATTTACGGTTACAGAATATGGAGATATAGTAGGCATCGTAGGTACTCTCACGTTCTCTGCTGGTGGGGGATACACGCACTTTCTAGCTCGCATTGACTCTAAAAGAGATAGCATAGTATTTGTAGCAGGTGGGCAGCACAATAGCTCCTGCTCCCAAGATGGTATAGGTTTTAGTGCGGCGCTGGCAGGTTTCCCCTCTAATCTAACCAGTGAGGGTGATACTCTGTATTGGGTGGAGTCGAATCCAAATCCTCAAGGGTGCGAGGGGCCCCTCTTGCGGAAAGCCTGGCCTGTATCTTCTGATCGTCGCTTTTATGAGGTACTCAGCATAGACACTTTGGAGGGGGGAATCTATCAGGAGATAAACTTCAGCCGTGTGCCTAAGCGAGGTCTCTACATGGCCGTAGAAAGTATGGGGCGTGCATATCTTTTATGGTATGATCTCGCAGATCGTACCGTGGATACGCTACTAAGATGTGCAGACCTAAATAGGTGTTGTCAGTACGGCTTGAGTGAATACATAGTTAGTTCTTTCTACCCCTTTGTAGTCCTGCGTGGTGGGAATATAATTTATGTGGATCGGTATAGCAAGGGACTGGATATTGCTTTGCCAGTGCGGAAAGCGGGTCAAGGAGATACTCTCATAGCCGAGTCTTTTATTAGTGCCTCTTCCATCAACACATATAGTCAGGATACCCTTTACCTTTCACCTCCAAGTGACTCTACCTGGCTAAGCGTGAGAGTATGCGGGATAGGGAAAGAAAAACCCTTCTGGTATGGAAGCGAACTTTTCTCACCTCCTACCATTAGGTTTGTAGCCCCGGATACAGTATGCGAGGGCATGCAGTTTAGTAGCTTTATACAGCTTAGGGGTGGCTTTAGAGAAGCAAATTGCGAAGTAGGTATTTCATTAATTTCTCAGCAGAGCACTGAAAATAAGGTTGAAAAGTCTCCCTTCAGCGTGGATAGTTATCAGAGATGGAAGGCAATAAGCGCGGGATATGATACTATTGAAGTGAGCTTTTCTAGCGGAAAATGGGATTGGCTTTTGGGTAATAGTGTAATAAACCATCCTATTCGTATTCGCCGGGGTTATAGAGTAAGGATGCGAGCTAGTTTAGAAGGGCCTTGGGTATCTACGCTAGGGCGTTCTCGCTGGATGAAGCCACATCCTTTCCTTACAAGAGCTCTCATAGCAAACTATAATCAGGGGGTTGGAGGGGTTACGGCGGACTCCCTTTGGCGCTTACCTCTTATTCGGGCGGACTCCTTAGTAGGGCAGTGGAACATATGGCTCACTGATCCCTCTGCAAGTAGCTGTCCAGATATGGGCCCATGGTTCTGTGATACCTCGTGGGTGGGTATTGCTCGTGTGGACCTGCATGATGCTGCTACGGGAGACCTTCTTGATAGTACTTATGCCTTAGTAGATACTGTGGGGAGGTTATATTTCTATAGGGCTCCTTTGAGTTCTATAGATGCTATTTTGCCAGGTCTCAATCGGGATACCCTTCATTTCTGTTACTGTGACCCTATTCCTTCTCAGTATTTCGTGCTTCGTACGCCTAATCACCTTCCTCTTTATTCCGTGCCTGTATCTTTTATGCCGAGAGGTATGGGGGAAGCAGACTCTTTGGATCTGACGGATCCCTCGCTTCTACAGGGAATACCTGAGATACATTATACCTTAAGAGTAGATAGCTCTCATACCCTTCTACCAGTACGAGCGGCTGCTTGGGCAGGTAACTGTGCTGATTTGTACAATAGCTTTCTAAATGGACCTCATTATGATGAGGGAGTAGTCAATGCTGCCGATTTAGAATTCTTGCTTCCCAGAAATGGGGTTACGAGTGGCCTCTCTTGGGCTGATCTGGATGGGAATGGGGTGGTGGAAGCAGGAGACGCCCTTATACTTATTCGGAACCAGAATCGCTTAGTTCAGAGTATAGGACCTTGAGCTAAAGGTCGGGAAGAAGTGAGCTAAATGTGTGGAGGCGTGTATGCCCTCTCTTATTTGAGGGATAAGAGGGTAGTACGCTGGTAACATTTATTGCTTCATGCGCTCCCGTGAGGACCTTTATTGTTGAGAGAGTAACTGGACCTTAGAGTAATGTATGAGGCTATTACTTAGGCAGTTTTGCTTAGTACCTTGCTGACTGTACGTCCTATTTCGGCTGGATTTTCCACGATATGAACGCCACATTTAGCAAGGAAGTCCATTTTCTCCTTAGCCCCTCCTTTGCCTCCTGCGATGATAGCCCCTGCATGCCCCATGCGTCGCCCCGGGGGTGCAGTCTGTCCTGCGATAAAACCAATCACAGGCTTAGTTCCATGGTCCCGAATCCATTCCGCCGCTATTTCTTCATCACTTCCACCGATCTCTCCAATCATAACAATTGCTTCTGTCTCTGGGTCCTCCATAAGTAACTTTATGATGTCAAGATGACGGGAGCCTATGATGGGATCACCCCCGATTCCCACGCAGGTAGATTGTCCCAAGCCTGCTTGGGAAATCTGATGGACTGCCTCATAAGTGAGCGTCCCTGAACGGCTTACTACCCCTACGACTCCAGGTTTATGAATGAACCCTGGCATGATTCCGATTTTACACTGTCCTGGTGTAATCACGCCTGGGCAATTCGGTCCTATTAGGCGAACCTGAGGATAATCGTTTTCCAGGATATACTTTACTTTGAGCATGTCTCGTATGGGTATTCCGTCGGTAATTGTTACTATTAGGCGGATACCTGCTGCAGCGGCTTCTATGATTGCATCGGCTGCTGCAGGAGCAGGAACGAAAATGATGGAGGCTTCCGCATCTGTTTTCTTTACAGCCTCCTTCATGGTATTAAATACAGGTAGCCCTAAGTGAGTGGTGTCTCCCTTGCCTGGCGTTACACCTCCTACTATGCGAGTACCATACTCTATCATTTGCTGCGCATGGAAAGTGCCTTCTCGCCCTGTGAAACCTTGCACTAATACCTTTGTGTGTGAATCTACTAGGATAGCCATGCTGGCAAACCTACAAAAAATAATGGGGAGGGATTGAGAAGCCCTCCCCTCAGCTCTGCTGTTAATTTTCGGCTTTTATCTCAGGGATTTAAGGCAGCCTTGAACTCGGCTGAGTCTCGCTGCTTGCGAAATTCTAAATCGGACTGCGCCTTTTTCGCTAAATCCCTATTATTTTGGATGGCGCGGCGCAGATTGGTAATGAGTAAGTTGTTATCAGCCGACCGAGCACCCACTATAGCGAGCACGTAATAAGCAAGTGCATTTTTAGGGTCCTGCTGTATGGCGCGTTCCAAAGCTACTTTGGCACCTGCAAGATCATTCATGAGTAGGCGGGAGAGCCCTGCATTGTAGTAAGCGCCAGGTAGCTCACCTGCGTTATTGAAGGCTTCAGCGGCAGCTGCGTATTGAGCAGTTTTTTCATAGATAACCCCTAAGTTGAAAGCTGCTTCAGGTGTGGGACGAGCTGCGTAAGAGGATTGAAAAGCCTGAGCGGCTTGGGCGTACTCTTTTCGGGCTGCATATACGAGCCCCATATTATTCAGGATAGCAGGATTATTGGTAGAATAGCGACTCGCATTATTGAGGTAGTCCATTGCTTCGTCTAAGCGTCCTGCCAGTATAGCCAGTGCCCCTAAATCATTTAGCGCTCTGTAATCCTGTCCATAACGGGAAGCATAAGCCTTGAGAAGCCGCTCTCGGCGGGCATTATCTTTTTGTCGTGTGGTAGCGAAATAGAGTTCTTCTTGTTGAAGTTCTTTTAGAAGTACATCCTGTGTGATAGAGCCTGCGAGGAAGGCATTAGCTATACTGTCAATCTGTGCATCTGAGAGCCTTCCTGAGAAGCCTTCTAAACGCACGTTTGTACGACGCAAGGGGGCAAGGATGAACTCTACCTCCTTAGGACCCCCTACAAGGGTCATTACCTTCTGCTCCTTTGCATCAGGATTCATATTGGAGCTAATAACCTGTATGATCTGCTGTTTTACATTCTCAGGGAGTGAGGTTTGATTAAGGTTTTGCTTGAAGCCTTCCCAATCCTGAGCCGTAGCAGAAACCTTGAAGAATGTGCTATCCAAATATTCTTTATAGCCTTCCTTCCGCATCTGCTCAATTAGCCACTTCTGTACTTCTTTATAGCGGTTGAGGGAGAGGAACTGATTGCGTCTGTAGCGTCCCTCAGGTGAGGCGTAGCCGGCGAGAGTTATAGAGGTGGCGGGATACTTCTTTTGTAGGAAGGCTACGATGTCTTTGACGGCTTGTCGCTCATATTCGCCCGGTTGTATGAGGTAGACATTCTGAGGAAATTGGAATAACGCTTCCAAAGTAATAGGGCGTTTAGAGACATAGGTGTGCTGTTCAAAAAGCACCTGAGGACGGGAGTCTACTAAGCGGGAAGTCGTGATGCAGCAGGGAGCCAAATCAAAATCGGGCAAGTCAAAAGATTTGCCCTTGCGCTCGTAGCTATTTTCTGCTACGAGCATACCCCCATCCATTCCTTCTTGGAAGGCAAATGTACCTTGATTCGCTACTGTTACACCTTCGTTCTTAAGCTGCTTTTTAGGGTACTGGTCAGCAGAGATAGTAACTGTGCGTATCTCATAGCGATTTGACCCACTCTTGATGGCTAACTTTCCTGTGTAGGTGGATTTGCGTCGGAAGCCTGATTTTGGAGGTATAGTGACTTTTACACTATACTTGACAGAGTCAGCATGTACCTCTAAAGGATTGGGATTTACGGTTACTACGGTGCCTTTAAATTTAGCACACTGTGGGAGTAGCCCTATACTTGAGATTAGGGCAACCCCCCCCATTCTACTAAAAACCTGCTTAGCTCGCATAGGCATGTGATTTCAGTTCTGGGCGCAAAGGTAAAGTTTTTCTTTTTAGCAAGCTAATCAGGAAATATCTTGCCTGGGTTGAGTAATCCTTTAGGGTCAAATACAGCTTTGAGCCCTTTCATCAAGGCGAGTTCAACGGGAGAAAATTGAAGGGGCATGTACCGGCGCTGAACCCATCCTATTCCATGCTCGCCAGAGATGGCACCTCTGTGTGCGATCACAAAACGGAAAAGCTCTTCTACTGCTTTAGGTATATCATTTTCCCATGCTTCTTTTGGGAGAGCATCCCGTAAAATATTCACGTGCAGGTTTCCATCTCCTACATGACCATAGCACACAGAACGAAAGTTATATTTTTTACCCAGTTCTTTGACTTTGTCCAATAAATCAGGTAAGACAGTGCGGGGCACTACTGTATCTTCTTCCTTGTAAGGACCACTGGATTTTACGGCGATACCTAAGCAGCGGCGCAAACGCCAGAGTTTTTCCCGTTCTGCCGAGCTCTGGGCGTACCAGCTCTGTAGAGCGCCTGATTGCCAGGCTATCTCTTCTATTTGGGCTGCTTCTTTTTCCAAGGTTTCCCAGTGATTTCCATCTACTTCAACCAGAAGTAGTCCTCCGAATTCTTCTATGCCTGGCTGGAGCATTTCTCCGAGGTAGGCTTGTCCGAAGCGTACTGCATCTCTCTCCATGAATTCTATTGCAGCAGGAAGTATTCCACTTTGTAAAATCTTTACTACCGCTTGTATGGCACTGCGAGCCTCAGGAAAACCCAAGAGCAAAGTCTGTACATGGGCAGGTTTAGGTAAGAGTTTTAGGATGGCAGTATGAATCACTACGAGGGTTCCTTCGCTGCCTACGAAGAGCTGAGTTAGGTTATAGCCTGTAGAGTTCTTGAGGGTATGAGTACCCGTGCGAATAGGTGTACCATTAGGTAGAAAACCCTCTATACCTAAAACATACTCTCGGGTAGTTCCGTATTTTATTGCTCGCACTCCTCCGGCATTGTGAGCGATATTCCCTCCTATGGTGCAACTGCCACGACTGGAAGGGTCTGGCGGGTAAAATAAACCTACAGCTTCCACACTCTCGTGTAGAGTCTGCGTGATAACACCTGCTTGTACTACCGCTATAAGGTTTTGTGTATCTATGAGAAGAATGCGATTGAGTTTCTCTAAAGACACTACCCATCCTCCTTTGACAGGTAGCATGCCTCCACTCAGGCCAGTCCTGCCCCCTGCAGGAATAATGGGAATATCATGAGTGTAAGCATATCGTAGTACTTGCTGAAGCGTCTCTGGTGTATCAGGGAAGGCCACAGCATCAGGGACAAAGCGCAAGTCTTCCGTCCAATCATGGCTATACTTCTCCCTTATCTCTAAAGATGTCTCAACCGGTAGATTATCCATCCTCTTCCAAAATTATCAAGAACCTGAGAGTAGAAGAGTTTTAGGAAGGCACTATCTTTGAGCTATGCTGAGATGGTTTTGGGTGGGGGGAGCTCTGCTTTTTGCGCAGAAGGTAGTCAGTCGTACTCAAATAGAAGTAGAGGGATATTCTGTGGAGAAGGTAGGGCTGCCTCATAGTCCGGTATCAGCAGGAAAAAACAGATTTGCCTATATAGAATACTGGGCAAAAGGTAAGCCTAAGCCAGGCTTCTATATAGAATGTCTCAATACCCAGTACTATACGCAGTGGTCTCAGCTTTTGGATATTCCTCCTGCTGGAGAAGGAAAGCCTATTCGGCTCATCGGAATGAAGGAAGCGATTGTAGCCGTGTCCTATCAGGAGGACCCGCTCAATAATAGAGCAGTCCAAGAAGTAGGACGCTTTTTTGATCTAAAAGGCCAACCTCTTCTACCCAAATGGGTACCTCTTTCAGTATATGACCGACCAGTCCGAGAAGCAATAAGCCGGTTTTCTCTAAGTCCAGATAGCTCCTATCTCTTGTGGTATGCTTACTCGCTAGGTAAGAAAGGTCAGGTGGAGGGCGCTTGGTACGCCATATGGAGTGGATGGGGGCGAAAAGTAGCGGCTAAGACAGATTGGGCTGTAAATGGCAGAGTTGTGGCAGCTCAGCCAGATAACCGGATGAATCTCTGGAGCTTAGAAATGCTGCCCTCAGGGGGGTATGAATTAGCCTATTATGATACCAAAGCTAATACTGCTCGCCGTTGGAAGCTTACCGTAGATACTGCTTTGTATGCACCTTGGCTATTTGTTACACAAAAAGGGGCTTTTGTGGGGGCTCTTGTGCCCGGGGAGAGAAACCTTCCGCATGAGAGCGGACAAGTAGGTGCTTGGGTCTTAGGTAAGCTTACCTATCCCTTCTCAGATACGAGTAGCATCGTATGGAATAGGGCGCAAATACCAGCGGAGTGGATAAATGCCTATAAAGAGCCTGCCGCTTTTGGAATGGCTCGCATAATCGCGCAAGGGGATACTGCCCTCTACGTGATATGGGAGGATGTGCGTTATAGAAGTGGAGCAGTTTTAGCTTATGATATATGGGTTACTCGCTGGAATGTGGAGAATAATCCCATATTTCAATGGGGGCATCGTATAGAGAAACGCCAGCGGGAGCCCTTTGCAGAGGCTGTTTCTTTTCTCTCTGGGGTGAATGAGACCTTTCTGGGGATAGCCTTTCTGACAGAACGAACGGGAAAAGGGAAGCTCCGAGTGCATCTTCTTAACCATTCTACTGGTGAGGGGATTATTAAGGATATAGGAGAAAATACAGCGGGAGACCTTCTCTTTCTGCCAGGGCGTTCAACCCACATAAGTAGTTGTGAGGTGATATGCTTTGCCTACCCCCCGCCAGGGAAAAATGGCTATCAGATATATCATATTCGCTTCTAATGGGACTGGATCAAGAGAGAGAAATGCCCTTTTGGGCACACTTAGAAGAGCTGCGATGGCACCTATGGCGCAGCCTCATGGTAATCACACTAATAGCAGGCATAGCTTTCTGGAAAGTGAAGTGGATAGTGGAGAGAGTCATATTAGCACCTCTCCATACAGATTTTCCAACCCTACAGCTCCTGTGTAAAATTGGTTCATGCCTTCCTGCCCATTATCCTCGGCTTCAGGCAACAAGCCCCTCTGAGCAGTTTGTAAAGGCAGTGGTACTTGCGATGGCGGTAGGACTTATAGGAGGGTTCCCTTACTTAATATGGGAGCTCTGGCGGTTCATTAAGCCTGGTCTGTATCGCCATGAAAGAAGAGCTCTAAGGGGAATAGTTTTTTACATTTCTCTGCTTTTTTTAGTGGGTGTATTATTTTCCTACTTTATTCTTATTCCGTTCATGATGCATTTTTTTGCCCAATTTCATCTTAGTGAGCGAGTAGAAAACATATGGCGGATAGGGGATGTGATAGGGCTCATAGTCCAGACATGCTTAGTAGTAGGGTTGGTTTTTCAATTGCCTATGCTTCTCTGGGGGCTTAGTCAAGCAGGTATGCTTACCTCTCGGACTTTACAGCAGGGGCGACGCTATGCTATTGCTGCTGCTGTGATCTTGGGGGGCATCCTTACTCCCTCTCCGGATGTGCTCAGCCAACTTTTATTAGCTATACCTTTGTGGGGGCTATATGAGGTGAGTCTTCTGATTGTAAAACTAAGCGAGCGCCGACGTACGCGCTCCCATATTTCTATCAGCAGGGGTGCTTGTTAGGTGAAAGCGGCTTCTTTCTCCTCATTTGGACTCCTACTATCCAACCGAAGGGTAGAGGATAGGATAGACCTATAGAGGCTATAATTCACCTCAAATCCGACGAGAAGCATAATGGAAAGCCAATAAAACCACACCATAAGGGCGATCACGGCTGCAATGCTTCCATAAAAGCGACTAAAATTCGCAACTGCTAAAAAGTACCAAGATAGGAGCTTCGTAGCAGCACCTAATAGGAAGGTCGCTGTGAGTGCACCTGGAGATAGCCAGTAAGGCATGGTGCGCCGGGGTAAGGCTGCCCGATACATTACTTCAATAGCAGTGCATACTAGTAGGAAGAGAAGCAAAAACTTGCCTATACCTAATAAGAATTCTACTCCCTCCCCTACCGGCGAATGTAGAAGGCTGCTAAGAAGAGCCGAAAGATGGTAATCCCGCACAAAAGTGAATACTAAGCTACCTATGAGTAAAATGATTAGAAAGAATACTAATCCTAAGGCTCTTAGCCACAAGACCCAAAAGGCAGGTTGGGGCATATCGTCATGAAGGAAAGCCCTGAGCATGGTCAGGATGCCCTGCCAAAGAGAATATAGGGCTAACAAAAGAGATGTGGAAAGAAGCGTAAAGTTTTTTCTCTTATAAACTTCCTCAAAGACTACATCATGTACAAGGTTGTAAATAGGCGGAGGTAGAACCTCCCCCAATTGAGTTTGGAAAATATTCTCAAACTGTTCAAAGGGCAGATAGCTTACTAAAAGCATGGCAAAAAGAAGGCCCGGAAAGAGAGCGAAAAAGAAGCTAAACGCCATTGCACTTCCTCGCAGAGTAAAGCTGGGGTGGGTAAGATTATTCCATAATAAAACCATTACTGCACCTATGCGTACGGTCCGAAAGCCTGGAAAACGCAGAGAGCCTAACCTACTGACAACTTGCCTGAGCCAGCGCAGCATAGAAAATCTTAGGAGGACGGCAAGGACGCCAGCTGGCTTTATCTACGAATATCAGTATTACTTCTGCTTCTGCTAAGAGAGTGTTTTCACGATATAGTTGATGTTTAAGGCGCAGCTTTACACTGGGTGGCTCTGCTAACCAGGTCTTTATAACAATCTCATCATCGTAGCGAGCAGGGTGGTGATATATGATACTAAAGTGGCGTACAGGTAGCATGATTTTGAATTCCTTTTCTAATTGTGCATATGAAAGACCCATACTGCGTATCCACTCTGTGCGAGCTATTTCGCAATACACAGCGTAATGTGCATAATACACTATCCCCATTTGGTCAGTCTCAGCGTAACGGACCCGCACTCGTGTCTCATGAGGCCTCCCCCCAGTAGGGAGGGCTATCTCTTCTGTGCTAGCCATCTGTTTAGGGCTTTCTGGTATGAGCGAGCTTTGATGAGGTGCTGTTCATAAGTCTCAGAGAAGTCATGATAACCTGAGCCATCAGGGCGCGCACAAAAGTACAGGTAAGGGCTTGGGGTGTAATGCAGCACAGCTTCTATGCTTTCTATGGAGGGCATTCCTATGGGTCCCGGGGGGAGCCCGCGTCGCTTATAGGTATTGTAAGGGGAGTCTATTTCAAGCATTTTGTGAGTTACGCGATTGATAGAGAAATCGCCAATCGCATATATTATCGTAGGGTCCGCTTGTAGAGGCATGCCTAACCGCAGCCGATTGAGATAGACGCCGGCGATGAGGGGTCTTTCGCTCACCCGGTAGCTTTCATGTTCTACAATAGAAGCCAATATTCCTACCTCTACTGGTGTAAGTCCTAAGCTTTCTGCTTTCTTTCTTCGCTCTTCGTTCCAGAACCGGTCATAGTTTTCCTTCATGCGTTCAATCAGGCGTAGGGGGGATATAGTCCAGTATGTCTCATACACATCTGGCAAGAATAAAAGCATCCAAGTCTGAGAATTGAGGCCATAATTTTCCCAGGGAACTTGAGAAAAGGTTTTCAGCCATGTGGAAGAATCATGCACCAGTATGCGGCCTAAGAAAACGGCTAAATCGCGTGGTGTGCGCTGGGGACGAAGATAAAAGCGAATAGGGGTTTGAATCCCTTTACGAAGGCGATTCCATACCTCAAAGCAGGTCTCTGTAGGTTTTATTTCATAATATCCTGCCTTTACAGCGGTAAAAGGTAGTATCCATCTCCATACAACATAAGGGGGGAAGATTTGTCGGATGTCGTCTTGAACTTTTTCCCGCTGAATGGGATCCAGGGGGAAGCGATACGCTGTGGCAGCCGAAAGCCTAACTCTCACAGCGAATTGCATAGCAGCTACTGTAATTAGGAAAAGTAAGCCTATGGCTGCAATACGACGAAAGCGAATACTTTGTAAGGGATAGCGAGGGAATATTCTACGGCGTCCTCCTCTTTTAGAGGTTCTTTGTCTGTGTGCCATGCTGGTGAAGGGAGTCTTGGCTTAGGTAGTGAAGAATCCTTTTGTATTCAGAATATAGCCAAGGCGGTAGAGGTTTGGAGAGATGAGGCCAATGCCTTCTTGCGATAAGCTCCGCTGCCTCCTCCTGTGTAAGGGCTGAAGGTACCTTAGAGAATAGCTGTAGGGAGGCGGCCTTTATGCCATATGTATCCTTATCATAGGGAATAGCATTTAGATAAAATGTCGTGATTCTCTCCTCATTCCAGAAATACTCAAGAAGAGCCCCAATCAAAGAACTACCCCATTTAGGGGTGCCTGTGGGGTAGAAGAGAAGCTCTGCTGTGCGCTGAGCCAAGGAGGGAGAGTCATTCCGAAGCTTCTGAGTCTCAGCCCATATTATACCCCTGCGCAGATAAGGAGGATGCTCGCTCTGACTGCTCCAACTCCACTTCGGTAGACTTCCCTGGAAGAAACTTACTACCACAGCTACGGGAGGCAGAGGTACCCATTTGAGGAGCCATATCAGTAGTCCCACTAATCCTATGATAACAATTATTATACCAAGCACTTGACGAAAAGCCCAGCGCGCTAAGGCTAGAAACATAAGTACTAGCCTAGCTGAAGCTGCTCAAATCGCTGGCGATAAAAATTATTTATTGTCTCAACTACTTGGTTAGGGGTATCTACGAGGGTGAATAAAAGTCTGTCCTCTTCGGCGAGATATTTCCACTCCTCTAATACAGTTTTTTCAAGCCACTGAACAAGACCTTCCCAGAATTTACTTCCAACCATTACTACAGGGAATCTCTCTATCTTGCGAGTTTGAATTAAAGTAAGCGCTTCAAATAGCTCATCCATCGTCCCATAGCCACCAGGGAGGACTACGAAGGCTTGGGCATACTTTACAAACATTACTTTCCGGACGAAGAAGTAATCAAAATTCATGAGGAGGTCCTCATCTACATAAGGGTTAGGGTGCTGCTCAAAGGGTAGAATAATATTCAAGCCTACAGAATGCCCCCCTAACTCCTTGGCTCCTTTGTTAGCTGCTTCCATGATACCGGGCCCACCACCGGTAATAATCCCATAGCCATTTTCTACCAGTGCCCGGGCTACTTCTACCGCAAGCTCATAATGAGGGCTGCCGGGCTTTGCGCGTGCAGAGCCAAATATAGAGACACAAGGCCCGATACGAGAGAGCTTCTCAAAGCCCTCCACGAATTCAGCCATGATACGAAATATTTGCCAAGTGTCTGTTGCCCTCTTTTCCCTTAGGTCTCGTGTCTTATTGAATAAATTCCTTGGGAGACCATCCGTAGGGGGTATCATAAAGGGCAAAATTACGATTGTATCCTAAAGCTCTCGGCTGTATGAGCCCATTTCTGGGCGTCTTCCCAGAATCTTATCAGGAGGGGTGTAAGTACCTGTTCCTTTTCTTCTATGCCGGCTAAGATTATAGAAGGGTTCAAGGGCAGCCTACGACGCTGGATGTACTGAAATATATGATTCTTCATTCCCTCGTATCTTCCGAATAGCTGAAGGAGGTGATATATGGAAAGTCTCTCTATAAAATCATTCCAGTGGGGTGGTGCCCATGCGCAATAGGTCTTCAGGCATTCTTGGATAAACCGGTCCTCAAACTCTGTTAGACTTTCATCGGGGGAGAAGGAAGCCCAATTTTCCCCTAAGGTAGCATCTAACCACATATCTACTATGAGACCTGCATACCTCCCTGCTGTATCCCTAAGTAAGCGACGAGCAGCTAAGAAAGCCGGATGCCTATCTGTCTGCCAATCAACCCATCGGTGAAAGTGAATGCCTGCTTGGATTAGGGGCGGTAGTTCGGTAAGCTGCTTTTGCCGAACCCCATCCGCAATGAAAGCACCGAACCGAAAAGCGGGAGGAGACTTGGCCAGAAAGATATGACCTAAATGATGCATTTCATTGGGAAGAGGTTGCGCGCACTAAGGCAGCGCGCAAACTGCCTGTCTCCCGGAGAAGTTTTTCTGCTTCATTCGTAGAAAGTCCTGTTGCCTCAGAGAGATAGCGAATAGCTCGATGCCACAGTTTCTGATTGACTAGCTGAAGGTCTATCATACGGCTATTCTTCACATGGCCCAGCCGAGCGAAGGTAGCTGTGGTGATCATGTTAAGTACAAGTTTTGTTGCGGTCCCAGCTTTTAGACGGGTGCTTCCTGTGAGGACCTCAGGTCCTGTGATGACTACAATAGGATGCTGTACTATCTCAGCTAAGGGGGTATAAGGATTAGCCGTAAAGCAGCCTGTCAAAGCCCCCTTTTCTCTGGCATAGCGTGCCGCTGCAAGTACGAAAGGTGTGCGCCCACTCGCACTAATAGCGAAGAGGGTATCTTTTTCTGAGAATGTTATTTCCTCCAGCGCTTTTACAGCAGCGAAGGTATCATCTTCTGCCGCTTCTACAGGTCCTTTCAGGGCTGCCTCACCCCCTGCGATAATGCCTATCACCTGATCAGGTCCTGCTCCAAAAGTAGGCGGACATTCTGCCGCATCTAAAACCCCTAAACGCCCACTTGTCCCACTTCCCACATAAATCAGCCTTCCTCCCTTTCGCATTCGCTCTACCAGAGCCTCTATAAATACTGCAAGCTTAGGGATAACCTCCCGCACCCGCAAGGGAACCTGACAATCTTCCGCATTGAGAACCTCTAAGAGAGTTTGCGTTTCCCAGTGCTCTATGGAGGGGTAGGGAGAGTCCGACTCCGTGATCCAGCTCATCGTCTTACCAAATATATGAATACTGGGCTTATTACGAGTAGATTTCTTGTCTACTGCAACCTATCTCTCTCTTAGTGCGTATTTGTAGCAAAGTTCCTGTTTTTACTCAAAGCTCTTTCTAGACTAAGTGTCCTTAGCTATTGCAGAGAGTGGTCTTAGAAGCAAGCCCAGCCAGTGGCCTCCACTTCGTGGAGGCCTTTTTTTATTTACTAAAGTGATAAAAGGAGTAAGGAAAGGCCGCCTATACCATACCCTAGGCCTACCTCCCAGCGAAACCGCTCTCTGAAAAATGCAATTCCTACTACGCCCGAAATTAATACAATTCCCAAATTATTCCACATAAAGAATTGAGCGGCGGGGAGAATGTTTAGGCCCTTGAGATAAAAAAAGATAGAGAGAAGGTTTGTGCTCCCTAAGAGAAAGGCGCCAGCCGCCGCTCTGAGGGAGAAGAAATCCCGAAGTTTATCTTTCACAATATGAAAGATGATGCCGATTACCCCTGCTACCAGCATGATGAAGAAGGGGATATGTAGAGTGGATAACCCTTGCCAAGTCCTTGCCCCTTCCTTGAAGAGAATATCAATTATGCCATTGCCTAGCCATAGCCAAATACCTATCTGGAAATTTTTTAGGCTTTTTCTTCCTTCCTGGAGATAGGGGAGGTGCACTATCACTATAGAAAAAAGCCCCAGCAAGATGCCTATGCCTTGCGTATGAGAGATAGGTTCCCCTAAAATAAGGGCAGCATAGGAGATGGGTAAAATCAGAGAGAGCTTGGCGAGCATACCAGAAAGCCCCACGCCAATCTCTTTTGTAGCCCTACCTGTCAGGGCGAAAACCGTAATAAAAAGAATACCTAGGGTCAGAAGTAGGATTTTTCCTCCCGCCGGTAGCCTCTGGAAGGCATACAAAGAAGGAGCGTCTATGTAGCTGATCATGCCTACACAAACGAAGTAGTTTAGAGTAATAAGAGAAATGAGAGGGAGGCGTAAGACCCGCAGCCAGAGAAGAAGTAGTACGTTAGTAACTATGCATCCCAGTACATACCACACCCTGCAAAAATGCAATAGTACTTTACCTTTGGGAGTGTGTTAGAGGGCTTTCTACTATACCTATCTGGTATTCAAAAAGCCAGTGTGAATACTATAGCCGCTTATAGAAGGGACCTTCTGAGCTGGGCAGCTTTTTGTAAGGAGTACCATGGGTATGATCCGTTGGAAGGCCCAGCCCAGTGGCGTCAAGCCACACCTTCTCAGCTAAGAGGCTGGTTGAGTCTATTTGAGAAAGCTACCACAAGAGCGAGAAAAATAGCTGCCATACGCAAAATGGACACTTACATCCGCCGAATACTCAGGATGCCGGGGCTGCTGTGGCGTCTTCGTTCTCCTAAGCTTCCTCAGAACCTCCCTAAAGCTCTCTCTGAAAGCACTCTCTTAGCTGCATTAGAAGTCTTAGGTAATAACACAGGCGACTTTTCTCAAGTGCGTGATGCTTTAGCAGTGGAACTCTTATATGGCTGTGGTTTGCGACGCGTGGAGGCTGTCCAACTTCGCCTTCATCAAGTACATCTGGATCAGGGGCAGCTTCATATCCTCGGGAAGGGAAGTAAATGGAGGGTTATACCTCTATATCCTCATTTAGGTTCGCTTATTAGGCGATATCTAACCTTGCGAGCCTCCTTGAAACCGGAGCATGACTACTTGCTATGTACGGATGCGGGCAAGCCCTTCTATCCTATGGCTCTCTATAGGCTTGTGAAGCGTATAGGCACGCATCCCCATGCGCTGCGTCATAGCTTTGCTACACACCTCATCCAGAAAGGTGCTAATATTCAGGCGGTTCGGGAGCTTCTCGGTCATGCTAGCTTGGCTACGACCCAGAAATACCTTGCTATCACTCCAGAAGAGTTGCGGAAGGTGTATAATAAATTTCATCCTCGTGCCTAATGCGTTGGCTCTACTTTGTTAAGCTTTTGCTGCATTTGCGCGAGCTATCCTTGATTTCTCCGGCTCCACTTAAGATGCTCTTGCGGGTGCTTATGGGAAAAAATAAACATCCTCTTTATGTAGGAGAAGGTTCTCTTCGGCTTTGTCAAATTAGCCCCCCTAACCTCTATGGATTTTTGCATCTTAGAAAAATAGGTCTTAGTCCTGTTCAGAGTCAGCCCCCTGAACCTGAGCTCCTTGCGTGGGAGCTGCTCCCGGGTAGGACTTTTCTAACTCGTCTGCATGTGGGCATGGACCTCATGACCCTCTACGAACTTTTCGGAAGGAAAGACTATGGCGAAAATTTTTCAGCTCAAACCGTGGTAGATGTGGGTGCTTACAATGGTGACTCTGCTGTATTTTTTGCTCTCCAGGGAGCGCATCGGGTGATTGCATTAGAGCCTTATCCTCCTAACTATGCCCTCGCCCAAGAGAATCTAAGGCGGATGGAATTAGAAGACAGGATTACTCTTATCCCTGCGGCCTTGGGCGTAAGGACGGGCAAAACTACTTTTCGTATAGCACTAGAGGCTCCTGATGCTAACTCTCTTCAACCTTCCCTTTCCTCTCTCCAAGCGTTCATTTCTTATAAAGAGCACATAGAAGTAGAAGTACTTTCTCTACCTACACTAAGAGAAAGATTTGGACTTGATGAAATAGACTTTCTAAAATTAGACTGTGAAGGCTGTGAGTTTTCTATATTAAGTGAGCTTCCTATAGAAGAAATTAGGAGGGTGAAGGTTTGGCACATAGAGTATCATGGCAGACCTCTGCCACTCCTAAAACGACTCACTGAAGCAGGCTACGCGGTGGAGCGGCGTTTAGATAGGGCAGGTGTATTAGGCTATCTTATTGCTAAGCGGCGGTAAATCAATCATCCATACAGATATATCATCTATTTGCGGCATGCTTTTTCGGTGATTTTCCCATTCTTGGCGGAGTAGGTGTATAGCTTCTGAGGGAGGTGCTAAGAAGGCTTTTTGGAGAGCTTCTCTCCACCCCTTTCGTCCCCATTTTTTCCGATTAGGGTTTAGCTGGTCTCTCACGCCATCAGTAGCTAAGGTGAGTCTTCTCACTTCATCCACATAAAGCTCGTGGATACCCCACTTCAAGGATTCAGGGGGTATATGGGCTTCTCCCAGCCCAGGACCAGAGTCAGAAAGTTCATGGATTTCACCATTTTTATCCATCCACCATGCAGTAGCACCTGCGTTTAAGATTTGTATTGTCCCCTGGATAAGGTTGAGAAGGACAAAACTCCCTTCCATACCATCTCGCAGGCCCTCAGAATGATCTCCATGAAGAAAATGAATAAAATTCTCATGAAGGAATCGGGCAAGAGATGGCAAATCTTGAAAATTTTCAATTTCTAAAGCTTTTTCTATGAGAGTTATGGAAAGTACAGTCATGAATCCGCCCGGAACACCATGACCCGTACAGTCGCCTAATATTAGGAGGTATTTTCCCTGTCCTAAATCCCGGATCCAATAAAAGTCGCCTCCTACCTCTCCTTGTGGCTGGTACCATAGGGCTTGAGGAAAGGGAAGGCTTTGCACGGCTTCTATGGAAGGGAGGAGGGCTTGCTGGATTCTTCTAGCGTAGCGCAGGCTTTTTGTGAGCTCTTCATGCTGTTGGGATATAATAGTATAAGAGTGTTCTATTTCTGCTTTTTGGCGAATGATCTGGTTGCGCTGCTGCCTCGTTCGGCGGTACAAATGAAATAAGGCTGCTCCTGCTACCCCCAAGATAAATGCCAAAACGGCGAAGAATCCGATCCAGAGTTGCTGGCGCTTTTGTTTTTCCTGGGCTGTAATTTGCTGCCTTAGCATTTCTTCTCTTAGCTTGCGCTCTTCTTGTAGCCACTCGTATTGATATTTTGACTCTATGGCTTTCCGTTGTGTAGCAGAGCTGCGAAGGCTGTCCCTTAGGCTGATATATATTTGATGAAACTTATAAGCTTTTTCATAATCACTAATTGATTCGTATATTTTATATGCATTTAGATAAAAATTTTCAAGTGAACTTGCGTCATAGATTTCCTTGAGACCGATTTTGTGTGCTCTCTCTATGTACTCAAGGGCTTTATACAGGAGAGGCTGTCTCTGGTGAGGCGGGAAGGATTCTGCCCATCTTTGGTAAAAGTTAGCTATGGCTACATATGCCTTGAATTGCTCTATGGGGCTCAGTTTGCTTCGGATTCGGAGGTTCACCTGAAAATAGTGATGGGCACTATCCCATTTCTGTAATGTAATAAAAAATACTCCCAGGAGGGCTGCAGCTGTGGCTTTTGAGAGGGAATGATTTATCTGCTCAGCTGTAAGATAGGCTTTCCGAGCATAAATGATAGCTGAGTCCAAGTTTCCTTGACTTTCATGAAGCCGAGCTATGGTGGCATATGTATTGGATAGGTTAGTAGAGTCTTTTTGAATAAGGCGAGTTTTAAGAACCTCCCAGGCGTATTTTAGCGCATAATCGTAAAGTTGGAGGTTTTCATAAATCACAGCTAAGTTGCTCAGGGTATAGGAACGTTTGCCTAAGTCGTTGAGTGTGTCGGCGATCAGAAGGGCCTTTTTATACAGGACTATGGCGGAGTCAGGGAGTCCTATTTCCTGAAATATAGAAGCTAAGTTATGATAGGTGTAAAAGAGCATATCTCTTTTCTTATATGCTTGAGCAAGGGCAGCTACTTCCTTATGAATAGATATAGCTGTAGGAATTTTGCCCTGAAGATGGTAGTAGTAAGCGAGATTGCCTTTTACTTCTAAGGCTTTTTCTATGTGTCCATGGGCTCTTAGGAGGCGGTAGGCGGAGTCGCACCACAGGAGCGCCGAATCTATTTGGCCGCGATAAGCTAAGCCATAAGCTAAAAGGTCTAAAAGCTGCCCTCTAAATAGGGTAGTTTGTGGGTCTGAGTTATTAGGATAATAGTGGTTCAGGAGGGAAATAGCTTTTCTTGCTATAGCTTCTGTTTGGGGGGCTGGACTTTCTTCTGCCTGCTGGATGAGAGAAGTTATTTCCTGCATTGGAGAGGATTGAGCTTGCAATCCTCCTGCAAAAAGAAGAAGGTAGGCAAGGTACCTCAAGGGTTAGGGCAACTCTTTTGCTGCGGGCGTGGGGCTTTAGCAGTTTTCTTATTCTGGCGAGTCTGCTTAGCTATGCGCGAGGCTTGCTGCTCACGAATGTACTCTTCATGTTTTGGATGATTACAATTTGCACGAGGGTCCCGAAAAATACCGCATGCCTCCACTCCTAATAAAAGGCTAATGAAAAGAATATTTCTAATCATGGCTTGATTCTTCAGCAGGTCCTTTTTCCATCTTGAAGTTTCCTTGATCTGCTAAGAAGGCTCTCAGCTGTTCTATTTTGTCTGGCAATTCTGGGGGACAACCTACTCGGCAGGTAATCTTTTTCTCTTTGCCTTCCAGCCGATACACGAGTATGAGAGAAGGAAGATCAGAGATACCAGGATTGTCATATACCTCTTCGTACCTCTCAAACGCTAGCTCTTTTAGAAGTTTCTCAACCTGCTTTTGCTCTTCTTGGCTTAACTTACGAGTATAGATGCCTAAACGCGAGACAAATCGGATACCTTCATATTTTACCGTGCCGTCTGAGAGGAGCTCTACCTTATCTACTGGGCAGCGACCATAGCAAGCAGTACGCTGAATCTGAATGTACAAGTCTTTGGGGAGGTTGCCCTGCGTGGATTTGCGCTGTTTAGAGCCAAACGTGCACTGCTGCGCTATACTACTCATTAGGGCCGATAGAAGAAGGACAATAGACTTCATTTTAGGCAAATATATGAAAAATAATAAGCTATAACCTTTCTTTTACTAAGTATTGCTCCACATTTTTTGTTCTTAGAAGTGTATGAATAAGGTGGTGGGTCTCTTGGGCGGAGTAATATGGGCTCAAAATTTATTTACACTCAGTGGTTATGTTCAGGATGCGAAAAATCGGGAACCCTTAGTGGGGGCAAAAGTAATCATTTCGGAGAGAGGCACAGGGGTATTTACGAATTCTTACGGTTATTATGCATTGAGATTACCAGGGGGTGAGTATAAGGTTGTGGCACAGTTCTTAGGGTATAGGAGTGAAACCCTGACTGTCAGTCTCAGAAAAGATTTTCGTCATGATTTTCTTCTGAAGGAAGAGGGGCTTGAGCTGGGTACGGTGGAAATTGTGGAGACTTATGAGCAGCGTCGTTTTGAAAGTGCTGCTCTGAGCCAGAATCGCATAGAAGTTCAGCAGCTCAAGAAGATGCCAGCTCTTTTTGGTGAAGTGGATGTGCTGCGGTCTCTTTCGTTTCTACCCGGTGTCTCTACGGCCGGGGATGGGAGCGCAAGTTTCTTCGTAAGGGGAGGGTCTTTTGATCAGAATCTCGTGCTCTTAGATGAGGCCGTAGTGTATAATCCGGGACACATAGGAGGTATTTTTTCTGCTTTCAACTCAGATGCCCTGCAGGATGCGCAATTATATAAGGGCTATATGCCACCTGAGTATGGGGGAAGGCTATCTTCTACACTGGATGTGCGTTTGCGTGAGGGGAATAGTCCTCGTTGGCAGGCTACGGGGGGTATTGGGGCTATCTCTTCTCGCCTTAGTGTGGAGGGGCCCCTCGTAAAAGACCGAGCGGGCATCCTTCTTACTGGGCGGCGGTCTTATGCAGACTTATTCTTACTATTTAGTAGGGACCCAGAGCTGAGACAGACGTCCTTATATTTTTATGACCTTACAGCTAAGCTGAATTATCGTGCAGGAGAGAAGCACCGCTTCTATGTATCTGGGTATTTTGGACGAGATGTATTTAGAAATTCTTTCTTGGATTTTAGCTGGGGAAATGCCACAACTACGTTTAGATGGAATTTCATTCCCTCACCTCGTCTTTTTGTCAATACACTTTGGTATTATAGTAAATATGATTATGCCTTTCTGGTAGAGGAGGGGCGCAATCAAGCTCGCTTTAGCTCTGGTATAGAGGACTTTGGCTGGCGCAGTGATGGAGATTATTACTTGTCGGAGAGGATGAAATTGCGTTTTGGGGTTTCACTCGTTCATCATACCTTCTTGCCGGGTATCTTAGAGCCTACGAGTGATACTTCTAATCTGCGGCCTTATCGGGTGCCTTCTTTACGGGGGGTGGAGGCGAGTATTTATCTTCAGACAGGTTATAAGTGGGGCAATCGCTGGTTAGTAGAGGGAGGGCTGAGATGGGCCGGATTTGGGCTTCTTGGGCCTGCTGCGCTATATGTCTTCACAGAAGAGCGGACTATCCAAGATACCCTTTTATATTCTAGTGGTAGGCTGATTGATGCATGGGGTGGGGTTGAGCCGAGAGTGAGTATTCGGTATGCTTTGTCTGACCGCTGGGCCTTAAAAGGAGCTACAGGTAGAGTTCAACAATTTCTTCATGTAGCTACTCTATCGCCTGTGGGGTTACCTACAGACATTTGGTGGCCTACTACACTAAATGTACGCAGGCAGGATGGCTATCAAGTGGCAGTAGCTCTTCAGGGTACTCCCCGTTGGAAAGGACATAGCTGGGATATTTCTTGGGAGCTTTTCTATCGCTGGATGCTTAATGTGCTGGATTTTCGTTCAGGAGCAGATATATTTCTCAATCCTCAGCTGGAGCGGGACCTTGTACAGGGGAGGGGATGGGCGTATGGTGGTGAATGGATGATTCAAAAGCTCACAGGGAATCTTACAGGCTGGCTCTCCTACACATATAGTCGCAGCTTTAGGCATATACCGGCTATTGTGCCTAATCCCTTCCCGAACTACATAGACCGTCCGCATCAGTTGAATCTTGTTCTTCAGTATGCGTTAGGTACTCAGTGGGATATAGGTCTTACAGGCATGTATGCTACTGGACGCCCTATAACCCTGCCGGTAGCCAAGTTTATCTATGACGGGCAAATAGTAGCTGTCTATAATGAAAGAAATAATCGCCGCATGCCTGATTATCATAGAGTGGATATTTCCGTAACATGGAAGCCTCGGCGTCGTGAAGGACGGCGCTGGCACTCTAGTTGGAACTTTTGCCTCTACAATGTCTATGGAAGAAGAAATATGTGGGCACTTAGGCTTCGGCAGGATGAAAATAACCCTAATATCCAACGAGCTTATAATCTGTACTTATTTAGGTGGGTTCCCTCTATTACGTACAACTTCACTTTTCAGTAAAAGTTACGCTGAAGTTGCCTACATTGGGTGAGGGAGGGGGATTTAAGAGGAATGGTACCTTTGTACGCCTATGCGCAAGCTGAATTTAGGTTCTGGGGACTTTCCCAAGCCAGGCTTTGTGAATGTGGATTACTACTCTTCTACACCACCTGATGTGGTGCATGATTTAGATCAATTTCCATATCCCTTTGCAGAAAATGAATTTGACCTCGTGGAAGCGGATCACTGTTTAGAGCACTTGAAGGATCCTTTTGCGGTGATGAAAGAGATTCATCGTATTGCTAAGCCCGGGGCGATTGTCCGTATTCGCGTGCCTCACTTTTCGCGGGGTTTTACACATGCTGATCATAAGAGGGGCTTTGATGTAACTTTTCCCTATTACTTCAATCCTACCTTCAAAGGGGGATATACGGGTGTTCCTTATAAGCTGCGGAGTCTCAGGCTCACCTGGTTTGCCCAGCCCTACCTTAAGCGAACCGTACTTTCGCCTCCTGTATTCTTCGTGGCAAGTGTTGTGGGGAAGGTTATAGACTTCTTTGCTAACCTTTCCCCTTTTCTCACCTCAAGGCTGTGGTGTTTTTGGGTGGGGGGCTTTGAGGAGGTATTCTTTGAATTTGAGGTAATCAAGGATACTAAAGATGGCTCAAAGCAGGCAGACGAGGTGAAACAAGCCAAAGTAGCCTAATAAGGTCATGAAACAAAATTCAGCGAGAGAGTTGTTTATATCCTTTGCTTAGCCCATCCTTGTGCTCGTCTGACAGCCTCCCGCCAACGCTGAAGGGAGAAGGTCTTGTCTGTCTTAGGTATAAATTCCGCTTGTATAGGTAAAGGTGTGCAACTAATTCCTACCTGGGCGGCTGCCAGAGAAGCTACTCCCCAAGCGGTAACTTCTCCATGGATGGGTCTCAGCACGGGACAGCCAATGAGGTCTGCTTGTAGCTGCATGAGGTAGTTATTTACACTTACTCCCCCATCTACATGCAAAGCAGAGATACCTTCAAAGATTCTAATTGCCTCTGCACTTTGATAAGCAGTTGCTTCTAGTGCTGCACGTAGAATGTCTTTTCTATCTGTTTGACGTGTAAGTCCTATTAGAAGCCCCCTTGCGTCAGGGTCCCAATAAGGCGCTCCTAACCCTGTAAAAGCGGGCACAAAGCAGACTTCATTTTCTTTTTCATCTATTATGGTATCTAACTCAGCGTAATCCCGTAGAATACCTATTTTTTCTAGCCACTGAAGGGCTGCAGCTGCATTGAATATAGAGGCTTCCCATGCGTATACGGCGGGTTGGTTTGAGATTTGCCAGGCGACAGTGGTGAGAAGTCCTTCGGGTGCGGGGAGGGGGTGAGTACCAATATTCTTGAGAATAAAGCAACCAGTGCCATAGGTGTTTTTCGCTTCACCTGGTTTGTGTGCGCTATGTCCATAAAGGGCAGCTTGCTGATCACCTAATACGGCACATATGGGGGTTTTATGTCCCCAGCAGGAGGTTTCGCCAAAAAAGCTTGCACTAGGCTGCACAAGGGGTAGATTTTCTCGTTGCACTCCAAAAAGGCTTAAGAGCTCTTGATCCCAATCTAGCGTGTGTAAGTTGAAGAGGAGAGTACGAGAAGCATTGGAAACATCTGTGAGGAACTTTCTTGTCATTTTATAAAGCAGCCAGGAATCCACGGTACCGAAATAGGCATTGGGGGGCACTCCACCTTCACGCAGCATCCAGTTGATTTTAGAGCCTGAGAAGTAAGGGTCTGGGAGAAGGCCCGTTTTTTGACGAATAGAGTGAGTATGTAAGGCTAAGGACCTACAAAAGTCTGCGGTACGCCGATCCTGCCAGACAATAGCACGTGTGTAGGCCTTGCCTGTGAGAGGGTCCCAGCAGATGGTGGTTTCTCGCTGGTTAGTGAGTCCAATAGCGGCGATTTGCTTCACAGAGATGGAAGCGCTTTTGAGAGCTTCTTGGACGGCTTCATATTGAGCTTCCCAGATTTCTTCTGGTTCTTGTTCTACCCATCCCGAGGCAGGGTAATAAAGATTTATAACGCGGCGCCCTAATCCTAATATCTCGCCTTTAGTGTTGAAAACGATAGCTCTGGCGGAGCTAGTACCTTCGTCTATGGCGAGAAGAAGAGGGCTCATACCACAGCTACTTTATGGTCTATGAGATGGCGAATTATATGTTCGGGGGAGATGCCTTCTGCTTCTGCTTGATAGGAAAGGACCATTCTGTGCCTTAGAGTTGGGATAGCTACTCGCTGTACATCCTCCACATCGGGGGCGTATTTACCTGAAAGAAGCGCGTGGGCTTTAGCTGCGATGAGAAGAAATTGTGCTGCGCGTGGACCAGTGCCCCAAGCAACATTCTCGCGAATAAAAGTATCAGGATTTTCCTGAGGCCGTGTATTTCGGACAAGCTCCACAGCGTAACGAATGACATTTTCAGGTAAGGGCATGATTCGCACTATCTTCTGAAGGTGAAGTATTTTATCCGCTGATAAGAGAGGCTTTATTTGGGGGTTCCAGACACCTGTGGTGCGTCGCATGATCTCCATTTCTTCTTCACGAGAGGGGTAGCCTACAAAAATGGCAAACATAAATCGGTCTAACTGGGCTTCTGGGAGGGGGTATGTACCTTCTTGTTCAATAGGATTCTGGGTAGCTAATACAAAAAAAGGGGCTGGAAGGGGATGGGTCTGCCCTGAAATAGAGACGGACCTCTCTTGCATGGCTTCTAAAAGGGCGGATTGGGTCTTGGGAGAGGCGCGGTTAATCTCGTCTGCTAGTATTACATGCGCAAAGATCGGACCTGGAGTAAAGCGAAAGTATCTTTTTCCTGTCTCGGGGTCAATCTGAAGGATTTCTGTTCCGAGAATGTCGCTGGGCATAAGGTCTGGTGTGAACTGAATACGGTGAAAAGAAAGTCCCAATGCTTGCGCTAAGCTGCTCACCATAAGGGTCTTTGCGACACCTGGGGGTCCTATCAGAAGGGCGTGCCCACCTCCAAATAAGCTTAGCATAAGGAAATGAAGTGGTTCCTCTTGTCCCACGATTACCTCTGCTAAGGAAGAGCGGAGTTGCTGATATAGCGTGCGAAGGTTTTCCGCTTCTTGTTTGAGAGACTCCCGGTCCATAGCGCAAAGGTGCTGAAGAAAATGTTATTTAGCAAAATGCGTGTAGTAGGGGTAATAAGCACAGGGACTATTACGGCTATTTTGGTCTTAGCTTTTTTCTTTCCCCTTCCCTCCATTAGGGGGCTAGGCTGGACTGACAGGAACCTCTTTTTTCACGTGCCGATGTGGTTTGCGATGTATGCGCTTATGGGGCTTTCTTTTTTCTGGAGTGCTAAGTATCTCCTGCGTGAAGAGCCGCTAAGAGACATGTACGCTAAAGAGGGAGCAGTCATAGCTTCTTTTTTTGGTATATTGGGATTGCTGACAGGTATTCTTTGGTCAAGGGTTACTTGGGCGGAAAACTTGCCTGATACGGATCCGCAAGCATGGTGGGGATGGGATCCTAAGCAAACTTTTGCCCTGATAGCGCTTCTCATGTATAGTGCCTACTTCGCTCTTCGTAAAAACATACGAGAAGAGCGTTTGCGAGCGAGATTGAGTGCGGTATATAACATCGCTGCTACTATTTTAGTTGTCCCTCTTACTTTCTTTTTGCCTCGGTATTTAGGAGGGCTTCATCCTGGAGCTGAAGGCACGCCTGCCTTCCGTGCGGAAGATATTAGCTTTTCCCACAGATGGATTTTTTATGGAGCGGTAATAGGCTTCGTAGCATTGGGTATATGGCTGTGGCAAATCCGGGTCCGAATGAGTAAGCTAGAAATGGAGCTTACCACTCCTCCTTTCCCTGCCGATGAAAACGCTTAGGTATATAAGTATGAGGTCTATAAAATCCGCCTATGTGAAATTCAGCTGTCGGTAGAAAGCGCCATCGCTCTCGGGGAATCCTATGAAACTGCATGCCTATGCCCCCCTGCAAAAAGAAACGCTGAAGGTAAGGTTCTAGCCAAACCCGAATGCCTGTTAGCAAAAAAATCCTTGTATCACCCTTGAGCTCTCTTGATCGTATATAACGCTGATGGAAATGTATAGCTATATAGAGAGGACGGTCATAGCGTTCCTTTTTGAGGAAGTATCCGACGGGCTGAGAAAACCCTATGGATAGATAAGAAGGTATAGGGCTAAGGTGAAAGAAAGTATTATCATAGCGGATAGCTAAGGCAGGACGAGCCCATATATGTACCCCGCCGATCCCCCAACTGGCTCCCCAATGAAAAGGCTTTGGCGCATCTAAGGGCTGACTATAAAGCCCTAAGCTTGCCACTGCTCCAATCCACCGTGTAAGCACGAGTAGTACGATTTACAGTCGTTTGGGGCTGTTCATTGGTAAAATGCGTGATGTGTGTCTCTTGATACACTATGCACTTTCCTTCTTGTGTGATTTCTCCTCTTGCTTGTTCCATCTTGTCTGGTTGAATAAGATGATAAGCCCAGGTAGCGGTGTCGCTGATAGTACAAGTAGAATCAGCTAAAATAGCATGATAAAAAGTACCCTCTGGTGTGATGCGCTCTATAATCCACAACTCTTGCTTGTAGGGAGAGCTCCATCTGCCTAAAGGTGCATATATGCCGGTAGGGTATAAATTTTTACGAAGCCACTCCTGTACTTC
>JANXCJ010000050.1 GCA_025060275.1 Bacteroidia bacterium
AGAAGTATAGGGTAATTCCATCTGCTGCTATGGTGGGGCTGTATTCGTCGCCGGGGGTGTTGATAGGAGAGCCGAGATTAACGGGCTTTTGCCATTTACCCTCACGCCATTCTGTATACCAAATATCGGAGCCTCCTAGCCCTCCTGGACGATTAGAAGCAAAATATAGACGCCTCCTGTCATGTGTGAGAGAAGGGTGAGATTCCCAGTAAGGTGAATTCACCTCGGGCCCTAAATTTTGAGGTTCTGACCAACTAAAACCTTTTAGTTCAGAGAAGTACAGGTCGCAGGACCCGTACCCTCCCACTCTATCACATAAGGTAATGAAAGCCCATTGCCCATCGGAAGAGAAAAAGGCAGCTCCCTCATTTTGGGAAGAGTTGATGGGCTGCTCTAAAGGTTGAGCAGATTTCCATGGGGCGGAAAGGCTATCTCTTTCCACCCAGTAGAGGTCTTCATCAAATCCTTGTAAGGGATTTGCTAATCTGTCAGGCTTGGGGCGGCGCGAAGTGAAATAAAGCCGCCGTCCGTCAGCCGTGAGGCTAGGTAGATACTCTTCGTAAGGAGAATTTACCTGGGGACCTAAGTTTTTGGGCTGGAAGGGGACAGGGTTTTTGATTAGCTTGGCTGCGCTTGTGCTCTGACTAAGGAGAAGGGCACCTTCGTCTTGGAGACTTCGTGGAAGATGTCCTACGGCCGCTACTACGAATTTTCGCCAAACTACTTCTGCAGAGTCGTATGCCATGCGAGCTATGTAAGCCTTGCCCTGAAAATAGTATGCCCATGCTTTCGCAGCAGCAGAGGATTGGGGTAATTTTTCTATTCGTTTCCCCACATCTTCAACTTTTGGATAGTTTCTCTCGTTCAGGTACAGCTTTCCCTTTAGAATCCATGCGTCCTCATAAGTAGGCTCTAATCGGAGTGCCTCTTCAACGAGGCGTATAGCTTGATCAATTTTGCGGGCGTGTGTAGCTCGTATAGCTTCTAAGTAAAGTTCATAGGCTCTTTTAGAAACCCCTTTAGGGGGCTTAGGTTGTTGGGCCGGCAGAAGGGCCATGCTTAGGCAGATGCAAATGAGCTTTTTCATGGTATGCCAATATAGCGATGTAGTTGCAGGCTGAGCCGCCAAATAGGGTTTTCTTGAATGTAGGGAAGTACCCAGTTGAGAGCATTGGGCTCATAGGCTTCTGGCTGAAGGAAAGCCACAGGGTTACTCTTGCAAAGATTGCGTTGAGTTTCTGCCCATTGAAGATCGCTGGGGGCATGAATGACCACCTTGAGCTCGTGAGCTACTTCATAATAGGCGGGATGGGGTGGCCGGAATCGCTTGGGCGAGAAGGTAATCCAATCTGGTAGGTGCTCAGGAGGTGGATAAGCACCCGAAGTTTCTAACTGGACAAATAGACCCTCTTCCTGTAAAGCTCTGATGAGGGGCCCCAAAGGATGGAGAGTGGGTTCGCCGCCTGTTATTACAACGTGGCGAGCTGGGGTGGGTCGTATCCAAGATAAGATAGTTTCAGGTGTATGATTTTTCCATCCTTCCAGAGGCCAGCTGTATTGTGTATCGCACCAGCTGCACCCTATATCACAGCCCCCTAATCGGATAAAATACGCTGCCCGTCCTGCCCAGTATCCCTCCCCTTGGAGGCTATAAAAATGCTCTACGATGGGATAAGAGCTCATAACAGTTCTCTCGGCAGTTGACGACGCTGGCGTAAGAACTCGGCTTGGGCAGAAAAGGGGGGCAAGCTGGGTTCTAATTCTCGTCGGCGCCTGTATATTCCGTCTGGACCCAGTACCCAAGTATGGGTTGTGTCAGCTAAGAGGGTTTCGGCGATTTCTATTGCTTTTTGGGCTATCTCGGGATTGGATAATGGATAGGCGATTTCTACACGCCGATCTAGATTACGGGGCATCCAGTCTGCACTTCCTGACCACACTCGCCATTCGCCGCGGCTGTAGAAAATATAGAGGCGGCTGTGTTCTAAAAACCTTCCTACAATTCCTTGAACTCGGATGGTGGGACTTACAGAGGTACCTGGTACGAGGCAACAAATACTTCGCACTAAAAGGTCTATCTGAACACCTGCCATGGAAGCCGTGTATAACGCTTTTATCATCTCGGTATCTACTAAAGCATTGAGGACGAGGATAATTCGGCTTGGGTGTTCAGGGGTATGTTCTGCTATGCAGCGGTCTATTTCCGCAAGGAAGGTTTCTCGGAGGTTTTCAGGTGCCACGGCGATTCGGCGCCAGCTTCGCTGTCCTGAATTACCTGTAAGATAGTTGAAGAGCTCGGCTAAGTCCCGTGTAATTTCTGGGTCAGCCGTGAGAATACCAATATCTGTGTATATCTGGGCGGTTTTTTCATTGTAGTTACCTGTACTGAGATGGGCATAAAGCTTAAGTCCGCTTCCTTCTTTTCGCACTACTAAGGCACATTTGGAGTGGATTTTGAGTCCCAACATGCCATATACTACATTTGCGCCTGCCTTTTCTAGTTCCTTTGCCCAGTAGATATTGGTCTCTTCATCAAACCTTGCCTTGAGCTCAATAAGCACGGTAACTTGTTTCCCCCTGTCTACCGCTTCGCGTAGAGCTTGTACGATTAGAGAACGCTCGCCGGTGGTGCGGTAAAGTGTCTGCTTTATAGCTAATACATTAGGGTCCCTTGCAGCAGTTTGTATAAATTCTGCCACAGGAGCAAAGCTGTCATAAGGATGATGAAGGAGGATATCATTTTGGGCGATGATCTCAAAGATGTTAGACTTACCCTGAAGCACAGAAGGTACAGAAGGTACAAAGGGCCTATCCAGAAGGCTGGGTTCATCTACCTCATTAATAATGTCCCAGAGCCTTTCTAAACCCAACAGTCCTTCTACTTCATATACGTCCTCAGGTTCAAAATCTAACTCTTCCATGAGAAAACGGATGGTTTCGGGCGGCATGGCTGCGCTGGCTTCAAGCCGCACTACCGCTCCTAAGCGCCTTCTTCTTAGCTCTCTCTCTATAAGGACTAGAAGGTCATCTGCTTCCGCTTCAGATATTTCAATATCTGCATCGCGTGTAATCCGAAAGAGATAATGGTCCTTTACTTTCTTACCTGGGAAAAGCTCTTCCAGGAAAATACCGATGAGAGACTCTATAGGTACAAATCCATATCGGTGAGAGGAGTGAAAAGGAACGAAACGCGGAAGTACATGCGGTATAGGCACGAGAGCCGAACCATCCTTGAGCTCCACCCAGAGGATATATTCCAATCCTCGCAAGGGAGGCATAGGGTGTGCAGAGTCCAAAGCTAAAGGGGTAAGTAGGGGAAAAACCTTATCCTGGAAATAAGTGCGCAGAGCCTCTTTAGAGAGCCGGTTGAGCCTTCTCCCCTGATAAATGATTATGCCTTCTTCCTCTAAGGCAGGTAAAAGACGCTCGTAAAAAATTTCTTTTGCTCGGGCTAATAGCTGTCTTACTCTTTCTTGAATGCGGCTTAGCGTTTGACGTGGGGTGAGACCATCAGGACCTCTCTCGCGCACACCTGCGCGAATCTGCTGCTTAATACCTGCTACTCTAATCATAAAAAATTCATCTAGATTGCTGTAAAAGATTGACAAAAAGCGCATTCGGCTAAGGAGGGGATGCACTTCATGTAGCGCCTCTTCCAATACTCTCGCATTGAATTCTAACCAACTTAGCTCACGATTAGTGTAGAGCTCTGGGCGATTGAGTTCTAAGTTTCGCAGACTATTTTGGAGGCGCAGAGACTGCCCCATATGCTGCCCGAAGATAAAAAATCTCTTCCTCTGCGTCAGGCGGTGCTGTACCCTCTGCCACTCGGTAACCTATCGCTCCCACAATCTTACCCTCTCTATCTTCTACCACAAAGGCATGCTGCCGCTCAAATCCGTACTTCCTAATTTCTACCCATATATCACTGAGTCGCTTGGTATGTCCTGCTAAGCCAGCGGGCTGCATTCTGTCTCCTTTCCTCCACTTGCGCACTTTCAGAGGAAACTTTATTTTAGGACGGCTCCACATAAGTACTTCTCCATTGGATGGTGGCTTCCCATTCCCTGTCTCTATGTACCATAACCCCCACTGGTAAGAACCAGGCTCAGAGGAAAGATTGAGTATATCCCATTCTGGGTCCCATAATTCTTGCCTGCCTATCTGTAAGCCCCGCGGTGTAACTACATACCGAAAAGCCCCCCTCTTTAGAAAAGCACCTGAATGCTTTTGTTTCCACAGCTTGTAAAGCTGATTGGCTTCTTTTGTAGGAATCTTCCAGCGATAGGTAGCTAAGATGTGAAATATATCTAAGGGAGGAAGAAGCATAACCTGCTCTCCATAAGGGGTATATCTTACGTGTAAAGCAGCCCAGCGCTGGGCTATGCGCCAAATACGTCTCCACTGCAGAGCGTATAATTGCCACTTCTCTATACAAGTCTCTGATAAAGAGGGGTTTATATGATAAAAAGTAGGTAAAGCCCACCAACGAAGCTGATTACGAAGGTATTTCGGAGTATAGTTACTGCTATCTAAGAGGTAATTTATACCCCTCTCTCGGAGGAAGCCGATGATTTCTGCTCGGCTGACATTTAAAAATGGTCGTATCCAGCTTCCCCTTTGTACAGGTATTCCTTGAAGTATCTGTGGTCCTCTTCCCCGAATGAAACGGTAAAAAAGCGTCTCTACAAAGTCTTCGCGGGTATGTGCAGTAGCTGCCCAGGAGATTTGATTTTCTTGCAGTAGAGTTTCCATCCATTTGTAACGAATGTGACGGGCAGTAGCTTGAATACCCCTACCGCCTTCAAGTTCCTCAGGATTTAGGCTTAGGACATAAAGAGGGAAAGCCCATTCTGAGGCAAAATGTCGTACCCATTCCTCTTCTTTAGCGGAGGCTTCATTTCTGAGATTGTGATTTACGTAAGCTAATGAGACAGAGTATCCTAATTCACTTAGGACTACTGCTAGGCCAGTAGAGTCAGGCCCCCCACTAAAAGCTACCAATATTGAGGAGCCTTGATTGACACGGGGTATTAAGAGATTTCTGACTCGGCTTAGAAAGGAGTCAGCTACAGCTTTCAGTGGAGGGGTTTAGAAGGGAAGGTCTTCGCTTCCAGGAATTTCTGGTGGGATAGGCTCTTCAGGTATAGTGTCTTCTTCTACTGGTGTGGGTGTGGTAGCAGGGCTTTCCGCCTCTTGGAGGGGAGAATACGCTAAGATGCGCAGGGCACTTACCCTACATTCAAAGCTTACGCCTAGGGTATTATCTTGCTTTGTATAGAGTCGTACATGAGGGGTGCCCTCTACTAAAGCTATTGTTCCTTTTCGTAACACCTTGGCTACCTCAGTGCTCTCTCCGGGATTTCTCCAGTAGCTACATTCTATCCATAATGTGCGTTCTTCTCCGCTGGCTGTCCGTTGGGTGTGAGGGATAGAAAAGCGAATCACCTGTCCATTTCCAGCAGAGCGTACCTCTGCATCCCGTCCAAGCCGCCCAGCTACTGTGAGTTTGAGATACATTTCTAGGGTAAAAGTATGTATTTTTCGGGATTTACTTTGAGGCCGCGTTCTATGACTTCATAGTGGAGGTGAGGTGCAATAGAGTATCCTGTGGAGCCTACGAAGCCGATAATTTGGCCTCTTTGTACGGTTTCGCCTACTTGCACAGCTATTCTGGAGAGATGGGCGTACTTGGTGATGATGTCATTTTTGTGGTCAATTTCCACCTGAAGCCCATAGCCACCGTAGTCCCAGCCTGCAAATCGGACCTTTCCTGTAGCTGCTGCCCGCACAGGGTAGCCGTAAGGGGCAGATATGTCTATACCCATGTGCATTTGAGGACCTCCATGGAAAGGGTCTCTTCGCATACCAAATCGGCTGGTAATGACACCATTTACGGGGATTATGCAGGGTAGATAAGCTAACCGGGCAGACTGCTCTTGAAGAAGGGAGCTCATCTTGAGAAACTCCGTGTGTAGGAGTTTTGCCCGGTAGAGGGGTCTCTCTTGCGGTTGTATGGGGGCACCACCCATATTCCCCTCCCACTCAGCTGAGGTAAGAGGAGATAAGCCTAAGATAGGTCTGTACAATTTTTGAGCTCGCTCATAAAAGTAATGGAGTCGCCAGTCTTGGGAGGCTATATCTTCTATTATTTGTTGTTTCTGTCTAAGGAGCTTTTCATGCTCTTTTGAGGCTCGGTAGAGAAAATAGTGCTCCCAAAGCGGGTATGCTGCTGCTGCGAGGAGAATTCCTCCTACGGTGCCCCATATGAGAGAGGGGCGAGCCCATTCCCATACCATACTAATCCTCAGCGCTTTGCGCTCAAAAGTGAGATTTTTCTCATCCCATTCAAACCAGTTCAATAGCATCTACACAAAGTTTTTCCCCCGCAAAGATATTACACTTTAGGGCTAAACTAAAAGAGTGAGGAATTATAGGTCTCCCAATCTCAATTTTCCGATAATCCCGGCGGCAATGCTTCTCTTTTTAGTGTCTGTATTGCTTCTGATAAAGGAACGCCCTGGACTTGCTGGCGCAAGCGCCGGTCTCGTATAGAGATGCTACGGGTTTCTGCTTCCCTCGCACCTAAAATCCATATAATGGGTACTTTTTCTTGTTCTGCTAAGCGTATTTTTTTCGCTAACTTTTCATTCGTGTAATCTACCTCTACTCTGAAGGCAGCTTCCCTCAGGGCAGCCGCTACCTCTCGGGCATAATCAAAAAGTTTTTCGCTTATGGGGATTACTTTCACTTGGATGGGGGCTAACCATAACGGTAACTCTCCTGCTGTGTGTTCCAGAAGTACGCCAATAAACCTTTCAAATGAGCCTAGGATAGCCCGGTGAATCATCACAGGGGTGTGGGGTTGTCCATCTGAGCCAATATAGGTAAGTCCAAATCGCTGAGGCATGGAAAAGTCTAACTGAATCGTGCCAAGCTGCCAGCGCCGTCTCAAGCTGTCTCTGACTACAAAATCAATTTTCGGTCCATAGAAGGCTCCTTCACCTGGATTGACTTGATAAGACATGCCGACAGTTTTTAGGGCGGACTCTAATGCTTCCTCTGCCTGCGACCATAGACTTAGAGAACCTATATACTTCTCTGGACGAGTGGAGAGAAATATCTCCCTCTCCTTAAATCCAAAGGCTGCATATACTTCCTCTATTAAGTTTAGGAGGGAAGCTATTTCATCCTGGATTTGTTCTGGAGTGCAAAAGATGTGTGCATCATCTTGCGTAAAAGCTCGTACCCGAAAGAGCCCTGTTAGTACGCCTGAGAGCTCATGACGATGCACTAACCCAAACTCAAATAATCTTAGCGGTAGGTCCCTGTAGGAACGGATATGCGTTCTATACACAATCGTACTACCTGGACAGTTCATTGGCTTCACAGCGTAAGGCTCTTCATCTATCTGGGTGAAGTACATATTCTCTCTATAATTCTCATAGTGGCCAGACTGCTCCCAAAGCCGCTGGGTCAGGATAATAGGGGTTTTTATTTCTTCATAGCCATGGGAAAGAAGCTTGGCTCGCAGCCACTCTTGAAGGGTATTGAGGAGGCGCATTCCCTTAGGATGCCAGAAGGGGAAGCCTGGACCCTCCTCATGAAAGGAGAATAAATCTAACTGTTTGCCTAAGAGCCTGTGGTCACGCCGTGCAGCCTCTTCTATCTGGTGTAAGTATTCCTCTAAGAGAGCAGGGCTGGGAAAGCTTGTAGCATACACGCGAGTGAGTTGGGGCTTTTGGCTGTCTCCACGCCAGTAAGCCCCTGCTAATGATAGAACTTTCACGGCTTTTATAGGACCTGAGTGCCATAAATGAGGTCCTCGGCAGAGGTCTACAAAATTTCCTGACTCATAAAAGAAAATCTCTTCTCCTTCTAGCTCATAGATGAGTTCTGTTTTGTAGGGATTATCCTTGTAGTAAGCTAATGCTTCCTCTCGGGAGACGCGTCTTCTTACAAAGTATTCAGGCTGTGAGGCTAGTTCTAAGAATTTCTTCTCTATCTTAGGGAAATCTTCTGGGGTTGGCCCATTTCCCTCAAAGTCAATGTCATAATAGAATCCATTTTCGATCGGGGGACCGATCGTGAGCTTAGCCTTTGGCCAGAAACTCAAAATTGCCTCTGCTAAAATGTGTGCGCTGGAGTGCCAAAAAACGTATTTTCCTTCTGGTGACTCCCATCCTAAAAGCTCAAAGTTTGAGTGGCTATCTATGGGAGCACTAAGTTCATGAATAGTCTTGCCTACTTTAGCTGTCAGGATTTCCGTGCCTACTGGGAGTTGCAGCCGCTCAAGTACTGTGTGTAGGCATTCCTGGGGTTCTGCCTCTGTCTCCCACACCTCTCCTCTCCACTTGAGACGGATTTTTACCATAGATTAGGCAAAGCTACAAAACTCCCTAAGGGTTTGTGTCCCTTAGATGGCGCATCATGTGATTGCTTAGGAGAGAGGCGGTTATACCTGCTGTGCCCATCCCGACTAAGTGAAGCCATAGATTTTCTCTGGCAAGTACATAAAAAGGTATAGCTGTTAGTAGTCCTACAGCGTAAGCTGTGCTGTATCCTTTTATGTTTCCCTTTGCAGAGAGGAGGTTGGGTAGGAGAAGGGGCTCTGTGCTCCACCATAGTCCTATCCCGATAGCGCCCCAGTAGTAAGGTAGGGCAGGAAGGTAAGCTTCGCCCGGAAAGATTCTCCAACCTAAGCTCAAAAGGAGTAGCCCTATTGCTATGGCAGTCGCAGTACCCCACAGCAGGAGGCGTTGCTTATGATAGAGGAGATGAGGGGCAAGCGCGCTGCGCACCCATGTAGGATAAAAATATATCACTATCTGGGAGAAGATAGCTCTTATATTGAGAGGTAGAAGAGTAGCCCATCTCCAATAAGCTAAGGAAAGGGGAGATTCACTTTGCCATCCTATCAGCCATGCAGGAAGAAAAAATATGCCCTCCAAAGCCCAGTTGCCCCATAAGGAATGCCCTCCGAACCGAAGAAACCCCGGAAAATGCTGGTGGCTGGAACTTGCGTAAGCTTCCTTCAAAAGGTGGAAAGTAGGTAAAAGTAGCCATAAAGGCTGAAGCAATCGCATATACGCAGCGCCACATACTCCCCACATAGCACTTGTTAGAGCTAAGAGAATAAGAGCGAAAGAAGTGCTAAGAATCTGCCATCGCAGAAGCTGGGCATTCTCATATCTTCCTCGTAAATAAGTGCGAACTACCTCTGCTACTAAAAAGGCAGGCAGAGCTGGCAAATGAGCCCATACAAGCTGTCTGACTGGGGAAGGCACAGAAAAGCTGAGTAGAAGAAGGATCAGACTTCCACTAGCTGCCCATGGAAGCATCCACTTGAGCCCATAGCCCAGAAGAGGGCTGCCTTCTGCTACGTGCATAGCACTGTACCGAAGCATAGCCGCTGGAATCCCCCCATGAGCAATAGAGGCCACACCTAAATACAAAGCAGAAGCCCAACTCCACTGACCGAACTCTTCTATAGAGAGCGTAAGGGTGAGAATAAAGGACTCTATAAGTGGTTGTGCCCGATGAAGAAGTGTAGCGGCTAAGTATGCTTTCAGGTCTTTTCGCACCTGCTCAAAAGTAGAACTCTTGCTGTTGCTTCAGGAGGGTGAAATGATATAGGGTTCTCTAAGCTACTTTCGCAATTGTGGAGTATCATATCCTATCCTGCCAGTGGTCTGAGTATGCCCTCTTGGATTTTGGAGAAGGATGGCGATGGGAGCAGTGGGGGGAGTTTTCTTTACAGCGTCCTGACGGTTGGGCCTTGGGTATGCCGGCTATTCCTCGTACGCAGTGGAAGGCTACTTATGTTTATCATCCTATTTCCCATTATCAGGGGGAGTGGCGTCCACCTCTGCCAGAAAAATGGCGGCTTACATATTATGGGAAGGGTTGGCGCATGCAGCTCTGGGCTCGTAAAGGGAGATTTAAGCACTTAGGTGTCTTTCCTGAGCAGGCGGCTCACTGGGAGTGGTTGTATGCCTGTCTGAAAGGTAAAAGCGGGATGCAAGTTCTTAACCTTTTTGCCTATACAGGGGGGGCCTCTTTGGCTGCAGCTTTAGCAGGTGCGCAGGTTACGCATGTGGATTCCAGTAAGAGTGCTCTGAAGTGGGCTGCAGAAAACGCTCGTCTTAATCAAATAAGTACTATCCGCTGGATTCCAGAAGATGCTAAACGCTTTGTAGAAAGGATGGTTCGCAAAGGAAGAAAGTATTATGGTATTCTGTTAGACCCTCCTACTTACGGTGTGGGAGCTGGGGGGCGCAGGTGGGAGCTAGAAAAAGATTTACCCAACCTTCTTCCTTCTGTTGCACAGCTTCTTTCCCCTGAGGGGGGCTTGCTTCTCATCAATATTTATAGCGGGGAGATATCCCCTCTCACCCTCTTCCGACTTACGCTTGAGAGTGTGCCCTTCTTGGAAAAAAAAGTAGAGTTAGGCGAGTTAGTCCTCCTTACACCTCAGAGGCGCTCCCTTAGCACGGGAGTGTATCTGAGAGCCCACTGGTGATTAGAGAAAGAGATAGGTTTGTACTCCTACACCTAATTTGTTAGGAAAAAAAGTTATCTTTACTCTCATGAAATATCTCCTCTTTCATGCACCTCTGCCACGCAGCAGTAGAGAAGAGAAATTCCAAAAACTTCTCTCTCTCTTTTTGGACCTCCTTATGAAGACAGGAGGAAATGTATCAGAGGCACTGCGCTGGCTTGCTTATTTTGATAAGCGACACAATCTCACGGATATCACCTTTACGATGGGGGATTTTCTAAAAGAGCTAAAGAAAAGAGGTTATATTGAGCAAGGTTCTTCTAATCAGTCTGTGCATGTCCCCTCTACCAAGGCGCAGGTGGAGATTCGTCAGAGAAGTTTAGAAGAAATCTTTACAGCCCTTCGTTCTGGTCCTTTAGGGGATCATCCTCTTCCTAAATCGGGTCCTGGCGACGACCTAAGCTACGAGACAAGGCCGTATGAATTCGGCGATAAACTGGAACACCTCAGTCTCACGGACACACTTAGTAATGCCTACCTCTCGCACGGCCTGGAGGAATTCAAGCTTAGGACGGAAGACCTCATCATTTACCAAACGGAGGAAAAGACCCTCACAGCTACCTTTGTTCTCATAGATGCTTCTCATTCAATGGTCTTATATGGGGAAGATCGTATAACGCCTGCGAAAAAGGTGGCCTTAGCCTTGGCAGAGCTAATCCGAAGGCGCTATCCCAAAGACCTGTTATTTATCGGGGCATTCGGAGATTATGCATGGCATTTAGAGCTTAGTCAGGTGCCTTTTTTGCAAGCGGGTCCCTACCATACAAATACTCGGGATGCTATAGCGATGGCTATTAGTAGCTTAGTAAGAACTAAGGCTACAAATAAGCAGATATTCCTTATAACAGATGGAAAACCTACTTGTATCCGTGAAGGCAATAAATATTATAGAAATAGCTTTGGGTTAGACCCAAAAATAGTGAATAAGACCCTGGAGATGGCAGATAGAGCTCGCCGAGAGGGCATTACTATTACTACTTTTATGATAGCAAAAGATAGCTATCTCCAGCGCTTTGTTCATCGTTTTACACAAATCAATAGAGGCAGAGCCTACTATGCTCATCCGCAAAAGATAGGGCTATTTGTTTTTGAAGATTTTATTCGGAATCGGCGGAAGGAGCTTCGTTAGGAAGGGGAGGCATAGGGGATAGAGAAGGAAGAGAAGATAGCGTCTCGCGTAAGGCAGCAGAGACAGAATCACGAGGGAAGTTAGGAGGAAGCGAAGGAAGAGAGAGGGAAGAAGAGATTTCTTCTGGTAGAGGAGGCAAAGCAGCCGTGGGATTACGTCTTACAGCCCAGAGCAGATTACTTTGCCCTGGAAAAATATGATATCCAATCCCGAAAGGTAAGTGACCTACGGGAAGGCTCCTGTAGGCTTGCCATAAGTCTGGTTGGTATTTCCTCTGAAAAAGCGGAATAGGTTTGTGATACACGCCATAGAGCTGCACACGCCAGGCAGTAGTGTCAAAATAGCGGTAGGGAATACCGCTATCCTCCTGGAGGATGCCTACACTCTGAGTAAGAATGAGTTTCCGCATCTCAGAGAAATCAGGGCCGAATAGTAAGTATGATGCAGACTTGATGAGGGTTACACAAGGACGCAGCCGGCTTAGGAATTCCCGACTACCTACCTGCTTCTCTAAGCCTGCATTCGCCGCATTGAGGCTTAGATAAATTACCTCTTGTACTTCTTCTCTTTCAGGCAAGCCTACC